>JAYUEZ010000403.1:0-28240 GCA_043738965.1 Gammaproteobacteria bacterium | reverse complement strand
GCTTTGCGCGCTATGTCGCACTAACTCAGGCGCTTAAAGGCTAAGGTATGCACTCCCAATCAGAAACCGCCGCACTCGCCCCAGGGCACGATTTGTTGGCCGAGATATTCGCGCACAAAAGGCGTGAAGTCGCCGACCGCCAAGCACGTCGATCGTTATCCGAAGTCGTGGCAGCGACAGCAACGCAAAACGCACCACGCGGATTCGAGCGCGCGTTGCGCGCAAAACTAGCTCACGGGGACGCTGGCGTGATCGCCGAGTGCAAAAAAGCTTCACCGAGCAAAGGCGTGATGCGCGAGCACTACCTCCCCGCTGAAATCGCGGCAGCTTATGAACGTGGTGGCGCCGCCTGTCTCTCGGTACTCACCGACGAACGCTATTTCCAAGGCAGTGACGAGCATTTGCGCGCAGCGCGCGCGGCGTGTGCATTGCCCGTGCTGCGCAAGGATTTTATCTGTACGCCATATCAAGTTTTTGAATCGCGTGCACTCGGCGCCGACTGCATTCTGTTAATCACGGCTGGGCTAACCGATGACGAGATGCAAACCCTGGCCACGACCGCGACCGAATTAGGCATGGACGTCTTGCTCGAAGTGCACGATCGCATCGAACTTGAGCGCGCACTGCGCCTTCGTCTGCCGCTAATCGGCATCAACAATCGCGACTTGAAACGCTTCGTGACCAATCTGGAAATCACCTTGGGGTTACTCAAGGAGGTGCCGAGCGATCGTATAGTTGTCAGCGAATCCGGAATTCATACGACAGCGGATATCCAACGCCTTCGGGCGCACGACGTCAATTGTTTCTTAGTCGGCGAAGCGTTCATGCGCAGTCCCGATCCCGGCGCGAAACTGCGCGAGCTCTTTGTCTAATTAACGTCACATTACGATGCGCGCGGCGCTTTATACGCCCGGAAAGCGAGGCAGTTTCCGCTCGGGTCGTCGATCGCGAACAGCGCTTCTTCGCGGCCGTCGGTGGTAGTTAGCATTGTCGGGGCTAGTCGATAGGTCACGCCCACATAGTTCAAATGATCGACGGCGCGATGCCAGTCCTCCCAACTCATGCTAAGGCCGAAGCTAGGGAGTGGCAGACCGCCGGCGCCAAGCACTACATGGGCAGCGGGACTCACAGGAACGCGTTGTGCGATGAGAGTACCGCCAAAGAAATTGAAATCGATTGCGTCAGCGCTTTCGCGTTCGATTTTCGAACCGAGCGTTTCAACATAGAACACGCGCATGGCAGCCAGATCGACGGCGGCTAGCGTTAGCTGAAACACCGGCCGCTGCGTAAATTCCTCGAGTGGGCCCGCGCTAGGTTGCTTGTTGGCCATAGGTTTGAAAGCGTTCTAGCACGGCGCGCATCTCGTCGTTGGTGAGCAAAACAGGATCGCCGCAATTGAGCGTAAGGCAGTATTGATGCGCGAGATCTTCGACGGCTAGCGTCAAGTCAAACGCGGCCTGCAAGTTTTCCCCGAGCGCGATTAAGCCATGATTGGCGAGTAAACATGCCTGGCGTTGCGCTAAGGCCAGAAGCGCTGCGTCCGACAGCGCCTGACTACCAAATAGCGCGTACGGCGCACAGCGAATCGAGTCGCCACCCGCGATTGAAATCATATAGTGAAAGGCCGGAATGTCGGCACGCCGACAGGCGAGTGCCGTCGCATACGGTGAATGCACGTGAACCACCGCGTTAACCGTGGCGCGCGCGCGATAAATATCACGGTGGAAGCGCCATTCGCTCGACGGACGCATGCCATGTCCAATCACCTCGCCATTGCGATCCATTGCCACGTGTTGCGCGGGTGCGAGATCGCGTGGCCGCACCCCGGTCGGCGTAATTAACATCCCCTCCGGTGTGCGAACGCTCGCGTTGCCGGCGGCGCCTTGATTTAAGCCGGCCGACTCGAGCTGCTGGATCACGGCGGTCAGCGCTAATCGCGGTTCCAAGCTAAGCGCAATCATTGCAATTTATCGCAAAAATAAGTCATACGCCGGGTTATCACGTTCCTCGACATATTCCATATTTAAATCGGCGAGAAATGCCGCAAACGCCGTGGCTTGCGCAGGCGGCACCTGGATCCCCATCAGGACCTTGCCATAAGCAGCCCCATGGTTTCGGTAGTGGAACAAACTGATGTTCCAACGATCTTCGATCTGATTTAAAAAATGGAGCAACGCACCGGGCCGTTCCGGGAACTCAACGCGCAGCAGGCGTTCATCACTCAGTTTCCCAGCATGCCCCCCCACCATATAGCGGATGTGAAGTTTGGCGAGCTCATTGTCCGTGATGTCGATCGTCTCAAAGCCCTTTTCGCGTAGGCTGTTCAATAAGAGCTCATGATCGAGATCGTTGGTGCGTAATTGCACACCGGCGAATACTGCCGCGCGCTCGCGATCGGCATAGCGATAATTGAATTCGGTGATCGCGCGCGGCCCCAAAGCATGACAAAAGCGGCGAAAACTGCCCGGACGTTCCGGGATGATCGCGCCGAGGAGAACTTCGCGGCGTTCACCGAGCTCGGCGAGTTCAGCGATATGGCGCAGCCGATCGAAATTGACATTCGCTCCGCTTAAAATCGCCACCAGCTCCTGACCTTTGAGTTGTTCGCGATGTACATACTGCTTGAGGCCGGCCAACGCGAGCGCACCAGCCGGCTCGGCAATCGAACGCGTATCCTCGAAAATATCTTTGACCGCGGCGCAGATCTCATCGATCGAAACCGCCAAGACCTCGTCGACATAAAGCTGCGCGATTTTGAACGGCTCGGCGCCCACCTGACGCACGGCTGCGCCGTCGGCGAAAATACCGATTTTTTCCAGAATGACCCTTTCACCCGCTTCGAGCGCGCGTTTCATGCACGCTGCCTCGATGGCTTCGACGCCGATAATGCGCACGCTCGGCTCTAAAGCCTTCACATAAGCAGCGACACCGGCGATCAAACCACCACCGCCGACCGGCACAAATATCGCGTACGGGGGCGTTGGATGTTGGCGGAGAATTTCCATCGCCACTGTGCCCTGGCCAGCAATGATGAGCGGGTGATCGTAAGGCGGAACGTAGGTCAGTTGTGCGCTTGCCGCCAGTTCAAGCGCGTGAACGCTCGCTTCATCGTAGGTATTGCCGTGCAGGATGATTTCGGCCTGTAGGCGACGCACCGCGCTGATCTTGATCTCGGGCGTGGTTTTCGGCATCACGATAACCGCGCGAATGCTCAGCCGCTGCGCGGCGAGCGCGACGCCTTGGGCGTGATTACCGGCGGACGCCGTAATCACGCCACGCGCACGCTCGGCCGGTGTTAACGCCGCCATCATCGTATACGCCCCGCGGAGCTTGTACGAAAACACCGGCTGCATGTCTTCGCGCTTCAGCCACACCGCATTTTGTGTGCGACGTGAGATGGCTGGCAGGGGCTCCAACGGTGTCTCGCGCGCCACGTCGTAAACCGGCGCCTTCAGGATCATCTTGAGATAGGTATCGAGCATTGGCATAAGATACCATTTAGCGACATCACTCATAGTATGGAACCCCTCTTAGAGGAGCCACGTGAATCAAGACGACAAAAAACGCCAAGTCGCCGAAGCGGCACTCGGTTTTGTTTCCGACCATGCCATCATCGGGGTGGGAACGGGATCAACGGCGAACTTCTTGATTGATTTATTGAGCGTGCATAAAAGCCGGATCAAAGGCGCGGTCGCGAGTTCGGAAGTCACCGCTGCGCGCTTGCAGGCCTACGGGATTCGAGTTTATGACCTCAACGACGTCGGCGAGCTCGAGGTCTACCTTGATGGCGCCGACGAAGCAACGGAACAGCGCCATCTAATCAAGGGCGGCGGCGGCGCGTTGACTCGCGAAAAAATCGTGGCCGCGGCGAGTCGCTATTTCGTCTGCCTCATTGACGACTCGAAACTCGTGTCGCGTTTGGGTCGGTTTCCGTTGCCAGTGGAAGTGATTCCGATGGCGCGGAGTTTTGTCGCACGGCAGCTAGTAAAGCTGGGCGGGCAACCGGCGTGGCGGAGCGCTACGACGACCGACAACGGCAATTTTATTTTAGATGTGCACGATCTCGACCTGGCGGATCCACCGCGCATCGAAACCGCGATCAATCAAATTCCAGGCGTCGTGACCAACGGCCTTTTTGCCCTGCGCGGGGCAGACATCCTATTGGTTGGTATCGCGGACGGCGTACGCCAAATTTCTTGAACCAAGCGTACGCCGCGCTCGGGGGCTTCGAACCGTTTAAGTCTTGGGTGTGGTATCGGTGGTGGCGAGCGCGCCGGCAGTTTCATCGGACTTGTCGGAAATAAAGTACTTGCAAAATAGCAGTCCCAATTCGTAGAGCAGGCAAATGGGGACCGCCATCAACGTCTGCGAAATCACGTCTGGCGGCGTTAAAATCGCCGCGATCACAAAGGCCGCGACAATGATGTACGGTCGCATTTCAACCAAGGCTTCGCGTGTAACGATCCCCATCTTCACAACCAAGTAAGTCGCGACCGGGACCTCGAACGCCGCGCCGAACGCGCAGAACATGACGATCACGAAATCCAGATATTTGCTGATATCGGTCATGACCGTGACCCCGGTCGGCGCCGCGGTCGTGAAAAATCCGAAAATCACCGGGAACACCGCGAAATAAGCGAAGGCGATTCCGCAATAAAAAAGCACCGTGCTCGAAATCATCAACGGCACCGCCAGTTGCTTTTCATGCCGATAAAGCCCAGGCGCGACGAATGCCCAAAGCTGGTAAAAAATATAGGGCGCGCTCACCATGATGGCGACGAAGCAAGTGAGCTTGAACGGTGCGAGAAACGGCGAGGCCACTTCAGTCGCGATCATTTGCGCGCCAACTTCCGCCATCTGTTGCATCAGCGGCTGAGACAACCACTCATACAGCGTATTCGAGATCGGCATCAACGCGAAAAGCACGACGAGGAAGAAAATCACCGCGCGCATTAGCCGCGACCGCAACTCAATTAGGTGTGATAGAAAGCTCTGCTCACCACTATTGAGTTCCGTGGATTTTGGCGAATCCGTCATGGCTGCCTAAGGCTGCTTGTCCGATGCTGGTGGGTTAACAATTGGCGGCGGCGTGACTAGCTGTTTTAGTTCCTGCTCACGCATTACCTCGTTTAAGCCGCGGAATTCTTGAATACTCGGATCACGATCAATTTGCGCTCTCAAATCTCTAACCATGCGCTGGGCGCGACCAATCCAGCGGCCCGTGGTGCGTACCAGTGGCGGCAGGCGTTCGGGCCCCAGCACTAAAAGCGCAATAAGCCCCGTTAGCGCTAGCTCTGAGAATCCTATGTCAAACACGGTTGGGCCTACGCATTCTTCTTGTCGCTGGAATTCACGACCTCGGCTTCGATAACCGGCTTTGCAACGCTATTTAGGTCAACCACCGCCGGCTCGTCGTTACCGTCCTTAATGGCCTTCCTAAAGTCGCGAATCCATCCACCCACATCCGACCCAATCCCTTTGATTTTCTTGGTCCCGAACACCAGCATGACAATCACTAGGATTACGATTAAATGTTTAATATCGAACATGGTTAATCTCCAAGGCCATCACTGCGACGGCGGAATAATAAATAATCGCTCGCTGGTCAGCGCCGCGCCGCTTTTTCCTCAATGCCCGAGCGGCCGAAGCGGCGGTCAAGTTCGGCCAGCACGAGGTCGGGATCGATGCCACGATGCACTAGCGCGACGAGGCAATGAAACCAAAGGTCCGCCATTTCGCTGACGATTGCGTCGCGGTCCGCATTCCCGACGGCGATCACGACTTCGGTCGCTTCTTCGCCAATTTTCTTGCGAATTCGGTCAATGCCATCGCGATATAACGCTGCGACATAGGACGAGGCTGGATCTGCAGCTTTCCTTTGTTCCAGGATCGCGGTCAACCGGTTCAACACGTTTTCCGTCGAATCCATGGCGGCGCTATTCCGGCTGCCGCGACGAATAAAACCGCGCGGGATCTTTAAGCACGGGATCGACGTCTTTCCATTCGGATCCAACTAACCGACGATAAAAGCACGTCGCGCGACCAGTATGACACGCGATCCCGCCACTTTGTTCAACCAGCAACTGAATCGCGTCGCGATCGCAATCCAAGCGTATTTCGCGAATCGTTTGCCTATGGGTCGATTCCTCGCCCTTACGCCACAGACATCCACGCGAGCGTGACCAATACACCGCGCGCCCTTCCTTAATGGTTGCCGTTAAGGCTTCACGATTCATCCACGCCAGCATTAGCAGTTGCCTTGAGGCGGCATCCACCGTCACCACCGGCACCAGACCTTCCGGGTTCCATTTGATCTCGTCTAAACAATTCATAACCGCATTTCGATACCGGCGCGCGCCATGTGGCGTTTGGCGTCACCGATACTGTACTCCCCAAAATGAAAAATGCTGGCCGCCAGCACCGCATCCGCATGGCCTTGCTTGACCCCGCTGATCAAATGTTCCAAGTTCCCTACGCCTCCGGAGGCGATGACTGGAATGGGGACTGCATCCGCTACCGCGCGCGTTAATTCGAGATCAAATCCGTCGCGGGTGCCGTCGCGATCCATGCTCGTCAATAAGATTTCGCCGGCGCCGTTCATGACCATGCGGCGCGCCCATTCGACGGCGTCTAGGCCAGTCGCTTTGCGACCGCCGTGCGTATAGACCTCCCACCCGCCGCCACGCGCGGCGCGGCGGGCATCAATGGCGACGACAATACATTGCGAACCGTACTTGTCCGCTGCCGCGCGTACAAATTCCGGATTGGTGACGGCGGCGGTATTAATCCCAACTTTGTCGGCGCCGGCGTTGAGCATGCGTTGCACATCCGCCAGTTCGCGAATTCCACCGCCCACTGTCAACGGGATAAACACCTGCGACGCCACAGCTTCAACCACCCGCACCATGGTTTGGCGCCCGTCGCTGCTGGCGGTGATGTCGAGGAAGCAAATTTCATCGGCGCCTTGGTTATCGTAGCGCTGTGCGATTTCAACGGGATCACCGGCGTCGCGGATGTCGACAAAGCGCACGCCTTTGACGACACGTCCGGCGTCAACGTCAAGGCAGGGGATGATGCGTTTGGCGAGGCTCATTGCGTGGTGATTTCGGCGCCCCCCGCGTCGATTGGCCTGACTTCAGTGACAATTCGGGTGTCTGGGCGCACTTAGCGTCGTTGCGGGAGCGCCCGTCCGCGTAAGTCCTAGCTTAACCCCGCGCTCACGAGATTGTCGGCGAGGCGTTGCGCGGCGGCGAAATCCAAAGTTCCTTCGTAAATTGCACGTCCGGTCACCGCGCCGGCAATTCCTTCCGCCTCGACCGCGCATAGCGCCCGGATATCGTCGAGATTAGTGACTCCACCAGAAGCATAAACTGGGATGGTGAGGTTGCGCGCGAACGCGACGGTCGCGTCGAGATTCAACCCGTTCATCATGCCGTCACGCCGGATGTCAGTGAAAATAATGGCTTCGACTCCATCCAATTCGAATTGCTGTGCGAGATCGACCGCTTCATGTCGGGATAACTTCGACCATCCTTCAATCGCGACCTTGCCATCGCGAACATCCAAGCCAACGATGATATGGCTTGGAAATTCCAGGCAAATGTCCGAAACGAAATGTGGCGCCGTGACGGCTTTAGTGCCGACGATGACGTAGCGCACGCCCGCGTTCAAATAGGTTTGGATAGTGTCTTCATCGCGGATCCCGCCGCCGACCTGAATGGGGATCTGCGGAAAGGCCTGAGCGATTTCATGAACGATCGCCGAATTAACCGGCTTGCCCACGATGGCGCCGTTCAAGTCGACGACATGTAAGCGCCGAGCGCCGGCGTCGACCCAGCGAGCGGCCATGGTCACCGGGTCGTCAGAATAGATTGTGTCGTCTTCCATGCGGCCTTGTTTAAGGCGAACGCATTTACCGTCTTTGATATCGATAGCAGGAATCAAGAGCATGGCATGGGGTGCCGGGCGCGGGCTGGATAACGAGTTGGGTCTTAGGCCAATACAGGCGCAACGTTAAAAGTAGGGCTTCGGATAAATGTTAGCACATGGATTTGAAAAGATCGTAACCCATCGGCAGAACGGGTTAAGCGCCTTGGCGCAAGTCCGTCGGACCTATGCGGGCCGGGCGCACCGCGGTGGGCGATAACTTCTAATGCGCTTCGTCCCAATTTGCGCCAACGCCAATATCCACCACCAACGGCACGGCCAACGCCGCTGCCTGCGACATAATTTCACGGATTCGGGTAACGGCATCACTTACCGCCGGCGCTGCAACCTCGAACACGAGTTCGTCGTGGACTTGCATGATCAGTTTGACAGCCGGTCGCGCTTCCAAAATCCAGTGGTCGACCGCAATCATCGCGCGTTTGATGATATCGGCTGCGGTCCCTTGCATCGGCGCGTTGATGGCGGTGCGCTCTGCATATTGACGGCGTTGGACATTCCGCGAATTGATATCGGGTAGAAATAGACGACGTCCAAACACTGTCTCGACATAGCCTTGCTCACGCGCTTGAGCACGAATTTCATCCATGAATCGTCTGACCCCGGGATAACGGGCGAAATAAAGGTCGACATAGGCTTGCGCGGCGCCCCGCTCGATCCCTAGCTGACGCGCGAGGCCAAACGCCGACATGCCATAAATCAAACCGAAATTGATGGCTTTGGCGGCCCGCCGCTGGTCATCGTCAACCATTTCTGGCGTGCGCCCAAACACTTCCGCCGCCGTCGCGCGATGAATGTCGATTCCCGCGGCGAAGGCCGCCAGTAGTCGATGGTCTTGCGACAGGTGCGCCATGATCCGCAACTCAATCTGCGAATAATCCGCCGCCACGAGCAGCGTGCCCGCGGGGGCAATGAAAGCTTTACGGATCCGCCGGCCAGCCGCGGTACGGATCGGAATATTCTGTAAGTTCGGATCGGACGACGACAGCCGCCCAGTGGCCGCGACAGCTTGATGGTAACTCGTGTGAATTCGCCCCGTGCTGACATTGATTTCGGCCGGTAGCTTGTCCGTATAAGTCGACTTAAGCTTGGACAACATCCGATGTTCTAGGATTAATTTCGGCAACGGATATTCTTCCGCCAACTCTTGTAAGGCCGACTCCGCCGTCGACGGCTGTCCAGTCGGTGTTTTGGCGGTCACCGGCAGACCCATTTTGTCGAACAGAATTTCTTGAATTTGTTTGGGCGACCCAATGTTGAATTCCGCGCCGGCAATAGCGTGCGCCCGCGCCTCGATTACCACGAGCTCGGCCGCCATTTCAGCGCTGTGCGCGCGCAACATCGCCGCGTCAACCATCACGCCGCAACATTCCACCCGCGACAGCACCGGCACCAACGGGATTTCGATTTCGTCATATAACCGTCGAAGTTTTGGCTCGTCCTGCAATTTCAACCAAAAATGTTCATGCAACTTCAAGCAAACGTCGGCGTCTTCCGCCGCGTAGACCGCCGCACGTTCGACCGGCACCTGATTAAAAGTGATCTGGTTCGCACCTTTGCCCGCGACATCCTCGAAATGAATAGTGTTGATGGCGAGATACTTGAGCGCGAGCGAATCAAGATCATGGCGGCTTGCGACACTGTTCAAGACGTATGACTCGAGCATCGAGTCATACCGGATCCCTTGTAGTTCAATGCCATGATTACGCAACACACTGCAGTCGTACTTCAAGTTATGACCGAGCTTGAGACGCGCCGGATCTTCGAGTAGCGGTTTGAGCGCGGCTAACACGTCATCGCGCGCCAACTGCGTTGGCGCATCCAAGTAGTCGTGCGCGAGTGGAATATAGGCAGCCGTGCCAGTATCGCAGGCGAACGACACGCCAACTATCCGTGCGTCGATGTAATTGAGGCTGGTGGTTTCGGTATCGAAAGCGAAAAAGGGTGCGCCACGCAAGCGCGTCAGCCACTGGTCGAGAACATCGCGAGTCAGAATGGTTTCGTAGTGAGTCACATCCGAACTGGCGCCGGCGGTCATGCTTGGCGCGTCAACCGCAAGTTGTCGCGACCATGTTTTAAACTCTAATTGCTGATACAAAGTCTGCAGCGCGGCGATATCTGGGTCGCGCGGCGTTAAGGTCGCAAGCGGAATATCAAGGTCAAGTTGATCAAGGATCGTTACCAACTGCTTCGACAACGGAAGTTGCGCAAGCGCACCGCGTAGATTCTCGCCCACCGCGCCGGCAATTGCCGCGGCATTCGCGATGATTGCGTCAAGACTGCCGTATTGGGTCAACCACTTGACCGCTGTTTTCGGCCCTACTTTGGGTACGCCTGGAATGTTGTCTACCGTATCGCCAACCAAGGTCAGGTAATCGACGATACGATCCGGCGCGACACCAAATTTAGTCAGTACCCCCGCTGGATCGAGCCGCGAATCGTCCATGGTGTTGACCAGGTGAATATCCTCGTTGACGAGTTGTGCGAGGTCTTTGTCGCCGGTGGAGATGACCACCTGATAACCGGCGGTTGCTGCCTGCCGTGCAAGCGTTCCGATGACATCGTCGGCTTCGATCCCGTCGACGACAACTTTAGGTAACCCGAGGGCTTCGATCACTTGAAACAATAGGGGAACTTGGGACGCCAGTTCGTCTGGCATTGACGGGCGCTGCGCCTTGTAGGCTGGAAACCAATGGTCGCGGTGGGTTTTCCCGCGGGGATCGAACACGACAGCGAATAATTCCGCCTTGGATTCCTCTTTGAGCTTTTTCAGCATCGCGACCACACCGTGAATTGCGCCAGTCGGTTGCCCGGTACTCGTTGCGAGATTCGGCAATGCGTGAAAGGCGCGGTACAAGTACGACGAGCCATCGACGAGTACTAAAGTAGGTTTGGACATAACTACCTATTACACACGTAAACTGTGTTCGCTTTATGAGTTGATGCAGCAGATTTAACGAGATCCTAATGCTATGCTAGAAGACAGGTAACTACTGCCCAAAAACCATTCGAAAGCTGTCATGCGCGTTTTATATTCGTCAATTTTCGCCGGCCTCGCTTTTAGTGCATTTGCTGCTTTCGCGGCGGGTGGCGATAACCTGCAAAACGTCCCCGAAGCCGCGCCGGCGTCGCCGCCGTCGATTGAAGACGGGCAGTCTCTCGAACCAGACGTTACCATCGTCCAGCGTAAAGACGCGACCATCGAGGAATACCGGATGAACGGTCGGCTCTACATGATCAAAGTGGTCCCGATCGTCGGCAAGCCGTACTACTTAATGGATCGCGACGGCGATGGCTTGATGGAATCGAAGATCAGCGATATCTACAAAGATCCGATCGTTCCGCAATGGGTGATCTTGAGCTGGTAAGTGCGCGGCTCCAAGCGAGCCCGACTATAAGTTCTTCTCTTCGCGTACATCTAGCGCGACTCTTAAGGAAACTCTGAATAAGTCCGTCCTGGACTTTTCAAAGCAAGGGAAGCTTCGCCTTTTGCAGCGCTTCCTTAAGTTAAATTTCCAAAAGGAAAGGCCCTCGCAAGAGGGCCTTTCGATCACAAGTGTGCTGCTGGATTAATTAGGGGCGACCACCAAGTCGACGCGACGATTATGTGCGCGGCCGTCGGCAGTATCGTTACTCGCCACCGGCCGGCTTTCGCCGTAACCAACTGACGTCAAACGTGCGGCGTCGATTCCCTTGCCAGTCAGGTAACTAACAACGGCGTGGGCGCGACGTTCGGAGAGCTTTTGGTTATACGCGTCCGATCCGACACTGTCCGTGTGGCCTTCGACACTGACCTTAATCGTGGGATTCTCGGTCATCACCGCCACTGCGTGGTCCAATTTTGCGATTGCTTCAGGACGTAAAGTCGCCTTGTTGAAGTCGAAATTCGTACCTTCGAGACTAACGATCTTTGAGCCGACTTCCGGCGCGGGTGGTGGTGGTGGGGGCGGCGGTGGGGGCGGCGGGGTCGCAGCCATTGGCGCTGGCATGGGTGCCGCCGCAGGCTTCTCTTTTTCCCGGCACAACAGATAACCGAGCGCACCGCCGATGGCGGCACCGCCGGCGTAAACACCGCCGTCATCAGAATTCGTTGCACCGGCGGTCACCGCGGCGCCAACCAGGGCACCCACGATCGGACACATGATGTCCGGCGCCTTGATATTTTGATTCGCGCAGCCCCCAAGGGCGGCGCTCAAAGTAAGTGCTAATCCCGCTCTGATTCGATTATCCATACGATCTTCCCCACGTTAATTCTTGAAAGAACCCCTGAAGGCAATACCCATTGTTGTGTTGCCTTATCGCAACAATCTATTTCGGTGAGTAAGGATACCATAGGTTTTTCGCGATGCGTACTCTCTAAACCCTTAGCTTGAAGACTTAATTTCTGAATTCAAATGGAACGTCTGCAGACTCGATTAGGGCGTCAGTCGCGCGCATTTTAACCATCGTGGCTAAAAATCCAGTGGGTTTTGTAGCTTTTTTCCTACGCAGCAATGTAGGGACAGCAGGTCCCGGCTGCGGCTACGTTAGTTCGACCAAGAGCGCTTTAAAGCGCTCCGGGTCTGCGGTTTTCAGCGCGCGTTCCGCTAACGATTTCAACGGCTTTGAATAAGCGTCGTTGATCACACCCTTCACTTCTAACAAAACCGATGGATGCACGCTGAAGCATTGCAGCCCGAGCCCGAGTAGCAGACGCGTGTAGCGCGTATCGCCGGCCATTTCACCGCACATGGCGACTGGAACCTTGGCCCTCGCCCCCGCCTTTATCGTCATCGAAATCAGCCGTAAGAGGCCGGGATTCAACGGGTCATATAAGTAATTGACCTCCTCATTGGCGCGATCGATTGCAATGGCATATTGAATGAGATCGTTGGTCCCGATCGAAAGGAAATCGAGTACGTGCGCGAAGCCATCCGCGTAGGCCGCCGCCGCAGGAACTTCGATCATGCCGCCTACCGGCATTTGCGGATCGAATGGGATGCCGTCGACGCCAAATTCAGTTTGGACGCCACGCACTAGCTCGATCACTTGGCGAGCTTCATCGAGCTGCGATAGCATGGGGATCATCATGCGCACCGGACCGAGCGCCGAGGCGCGCACGATCGCTCGGATCTGCGGCATGAACAAGGTCATCTCTTTCAGTCCAAGGCGGACCGCACGCAATCCCAACGCTGGATTGGCGCCTTTCGGACGCGCAGTCAACGCCAGTTCGACTTGCTTATCCCCGCCGATATCGAGCGTTCGAATCGTGACTGGCAGGCCCGATACGGTTTGCACCAACTGTCGATACGTTTCGAAGTGTTCCTCCTCGGTCGGCGGATCAATTCGATTCATGTATAAAAATTCCGTGCGATAGAGTCCGACGCCGCTCGCGCCCACTTCGCGCGCTGCCTCAAAGTCACTCGGCAGTTCGACATTCGCCTGCAGCTCAAGCGCAACTCCATCGCGCGTAACACAGGACGCGCGCTTGAGCTTGTTCAAGGCGACGGAGTGCTTCAGACGCTCGCTACGGCGGCGCTGATAATGGGTGAGGACGCGCTGATCAGGCTCGCCAATGACCACCCCTTCATTGCCATCGATGATTAGCGTTTCGCCATCGCGGACGAAACGCCGCACATGCCGTACGCCAACGATGCCGGGGATACCGAGGCTGCGGGCGAGAATCGAAGTATGTGACGTGGGGCCGCCGAATTCGGTGACAAAACCGACCACGCCGTAATGCTGCATCAGCAATGCGTCAGCAGGCGCCAAGTCGTCGGCGAGCAAAATAGCGCCTTGTAATCGCGTATCGTCGGCGGTCGGTTTCGAGGTCCCCGCGCTAAATAAATTGCGCAAAATGCGATTTACAACATGGTCGATGTCGTCGCGACGCGTCCGCAGATAAGGGTCGTCCATTTGCTCGAACGCCGCGACAATGGCGTCGTGCTGGCATTTCAAGGCCCACGCCGCGTTATAGCGTCGCTCGCGAATCAATCGAATTGGCTCTTCGGAGAGTGTCGCATCGGACACCATTAACAGATGCGTATCAATGAAGGCAGCAACGTCAGCCGGGGTATGCGCTGGAATCTTGTCGTGCATGCTTCGCAAGTGCACGGCTGCCGCGTCGATGGCAGCGCGCAAACGCGCTACTTCCGACTCAATCTCATGGGCTTCGATTAGATGATCGCGAACTTCAAACTCGTCATGCGCGATGACATAGGCGTTCCCGATCGCGACCCCCCGAGAAACCGCGACTCCGTGCAGTGAGAACGTCACTCAGATTCTCCAAACTTGTTATTTATCAGCGCTACTAAGGCGGCGAGTGCCGGTTCAGCATCATTTCCGTTGGTAGTAATGTCCAGCTCCGAGCCCCGCGACGCGGCGAGCATCATGAGACCCATGATGCTTTTACCGTTTACGCGGGTTGCTCCTTTGGCGACGTTTATTTCACAGGTATAGGCTGCCGCAGTTTGGACGAATTTCGCGGCGGCGCGCGCGTGCAGGCCCAGTCGGTTAATTATCGTTATTGAAATTGTTGGCATGGATCGCTCTGCGCGTCGAAGGTTACCAGCGGTAATCCTCAGCTAAGCGTAAAGTTTCACTGGTCGCGGTGCGTTAGCACCAAGTGCAAACGAGCACGAAAGTGCTGAGCCAAGCGTTCGGCGACATAGACCGAACGGTGCCGCCCGCCGGTGCAGCCTACGGCAATCGTGAGGTAGACCCGGTCCTCCTGCTCGAAGCGCGGGATCCAGCGCTCTAGAAAGCTGATGAGATCGGTGACCATGAGCGGCGCATTGGCGGTTTTGTCGAGAAAATCTTGCACCAGCGAATCGCGACCAGTGAGTTCGCGTAGATTGGGATCCCAATAAGGATTCGGCAGGCATCGTACATCGAACACAAAGTCCGCATCAGGGGGCACCCCGTTCTTGTAGCCGAAGGAGATAATTTGCAGCGCCAGCGCATTTTTTTGTCGCTGGCTCACCTGCGCCGTGATTTGTGCGCGGAAATCATGAATGTGCGTATGAGTGGTATCGATTCTTAAATCAGCAAACGCGGTGACCGGCTCCAAGACGGCGCGCTCACGAGCGATCGCTTGACGCAGCGGAACATCGGACGTGGAAAGAGGATGGCGACGACGTGTTTCGCTGAAGCGATTAATCAAAGCTTGGTCGCTCGCCTCTACAAACACGACTTCGACCGGCAAAGCGTGCGACTTCAACTGGCCAAGGATGACAGGTAACTGCTTGAGATCGCTTTCGAGGTTGCGCGCATCGATCCCCACCGCCACGCGATCGTAATGCGGCAATCCGGCGCGCCCTACGAACCCCGCGAAATCGGCTAGCAAGCCAACCGGCAGGTTATCGACGCAGTAAAATCCAGTGTCCTCCAGTGCATGGAGGGCAATTGTTTTGCCAGCGCCGGATAATCCCGAAACGATGATGAACCGTTGGGTGGTCATTTTCGAACGGGACGCATTTGCGCCTCAGGCGTACGGGCGATCAATGAATAACCATCGAATGCTCGTTAAACCTGATCGCGATTCACCGCGTCGCGCGCGTGGTGATCGGTAAGCTTCTCTTTGTGCCGCTTAACTTGGCGATCGAGCTTATCTAGCATCGAGTCGATTGCAGCATACATATCGGAATGTTCGCTTGCGGCATGCAGCGTGTTGCCCGCGACGTGGACCGTCGCCTCGGCTTTATGTAATTGCTTTTCGATGCCGAGCACGATGTGCGCGTCAACTACATGATCGAAATGCCGCTGTACCTTTTGCAGTTTATTCTTGATGTACTCATTCAGCGCTGGCGAGAGGTCCAAATGGTGACCGGTAATGTTCAGCTGCATGGAAGGCTCTCCTGCAAGGCAATTAAATTAGGATTCGTGGTCGAACTTCTTTGTAATTCGTAGATCAGCGATTGGTACTCCTTAAGTTTTTTTACGTAAGTTTCTTCCGTTCATTGGATGGTGGGATCTGCATACTTTCGCGATACTTCGCGACCGTTCGCCGCGCGACGTTGATCCCCTGCTTGGATAATATCGTCGCGATCTTGCTATCGCTCAAGGGTTTGCCAGCATTTTCGGCGATTACAAGCTTGCGGATAACCGCGCGAATCGCCGTTGACGACGCTTCGCCGCCGAGCGACGTACTGACGTGGCTGGAGAAAAAATACTTCAATTCGAAGATGCCACGCGGCGTGTGCATGTATTTCCGGGTGGTCACCCGCGAGATGGTCGACTCGTGCATCCCGAGTGTTTCGGCGATGTCATGTAAGACCAGCGGCCGCATCGCTTCCGCCCCATGTTCCAAGAAAGCGCGTTGGCGCTCGACAATCGCGGCGGCTACTCGCAACAGTGTTTCGCTGCGACTTTGCAGGCTCTTAATAAACCATTTTGCTTCTTGTAGATGGGCCTTAAGCGAGTTGTTATCCGGCGTATTCTCGGTGCGCCGAATCATGCTGGCGTAGTACGGATTTATGCGTAATTGCGGCACTGAATCCGGATTCAGCTCGACCTTCCAGCGACCTTTGGACTTGCGCACAAACACATCCGGCACCAAGTACTCGGTCTTGGGGTCGGTGAAGCGCGCACCGGGCTTTGGATTGAGGGACTGGATGAGTCCGATCGCGCCCTTGAGCTCATCGTGAGTAAGCTTGAGGCGCTTCATCAGTAGTGTGAAATCGCGATTGGCGAGTAAATCCAGCGCGCTTTCGCACAGTCGCCGCGCTTCGGTCAGACGCGGCACCTCGGGTGGCAGCTGCCGCAACTGAATGAGTAGACATTCTCGCAAATTGCGCGCGGCGATCCCCGGCGGATCGAGCGTCTGAATCTGCTTCAATACGGCTTGAATTTCCTCCAGTACCACCGGTTCGGGCGCTTCTCGATTTACCACGTCGACGACGTCTTCGAGCGTCGTCTCGAGATAGCCGTCGTCATTCAAGGCATCGATGAGGGCTAAGGCAATATGCCGGTCATTATTGCTTAGGGGCAGCAGATTGATTTGCCATAACAGATGACCGCGCAACGTCTCCTGGGTGCCGTTCAGATTTTCAAATTCAACTTTGTCGTCGTCATGTGGACCGACTGGCGCGCCTTGCGGCAGGGTGCTATCGAAAATCTCTTCCCAGTCGCTATCGACCGGTAGGTCTTGGGGGATATCGTCGGTGGTAGTGGCGCTGGAGGAGTCCCAATCTTCGCCACCCGGCTCATCGTCGATCGCATCGCGCTCATTGGACGCGGCACTCGCGGCGGGCACCAAGTCGGCAGCTGCGTCATAGCCATCGGAGGCTTCGTCTTCGAGTTCCAGCATCATGTTGGACTCCAACACTTGCTGTACTTCGGTCGAAAGTTCCATCGCCGAGAGTTGCAGCAGGCGAATCGCTTGCTGCAACTGTGGCGTCATGGTCAGCTGCTGGCCGAGTTTAAGCTGTAGCGTTTGCTTCATCGGCTAGAAGCTTGGTATTAAACGGAACGTATCTTGCATTACGATATAGTGTAGCTCAATCCGCACTCGCGCACCGCCGTGATCTACCTCGCACCACTTGAGGCCTGCGCCGCCGCGTCAGAGTGTGAAATCTTCGCCCAGATAAACCTCACGAACGTGTTCGTCTTCGAGAATCTTGTCGGCGCTGCCTTCGGCGATGATCCTCCCCTCGTTCACGATGTAGGCGCGATCACAGATCCCGAGGGTCTCACGGACATTGTGATCGGTGATCAAGATTCCGATCCCCAGTCGACTCAAATGCTGAATAATTCGTCGAATATCGCCAACGGATATAGGGTCTACTCCCGCGAACGGTTCGTCGAGCAGGATAAATCGCGGCTGGGACGCCAGCGCGCGCGCGATTTCAACGCGGCGTCTCTCTCCACCGGATAGCGACATACCGAGGTTTTTCTTGATATGGCCGATATGAAATTCACGCAGCAAGCTATCGAGGCGGCGGCTGCGTTGCTCGGCGGTTAGATCCGGCAGGATCTCGAGTACCGCCGCGATATTTTCTTCGACCGTCAACTTGCGAAATACCGACGCCTCTTGCGGCAAATAGCCGAGGCCGCGCCGCGCCCGCGAGTCCATTGGCAGCGGCGTTAGGTCTTCCTTATCCAGATGAATGGTGCCGCCTTCACCGGCGATCAGCCCCACAATCATGTAGAAGCTCGTGGTCTTACCGGCGCCATTCGGTCCCAACAAACCGATGACCTCGCCGCTGCTGACACTCAAACTGACATCTTTTACAACCTGTCGCGACTTATAGGACTTTGATAAGTGCCGTGCGATCAGCGCCGTCATCGTGAGCCTGCTTTGTTCAATTTAGAGGAACGTCTTTGTGCTTAGGTGGAATAATGACTTTCACGCGCCCCGAACGGCGCGGCGCGGCGCCGTCCCCCTTGGCCGCGCTAGGGGCACCGCGTCCGGTAATGATGCTGTTCTTAGTGTCGTAATTAATCCGATAGCCTTCGAATAAGCGCTCGCCCTGTTTAAGATGTGCTTTGTCGATCAGGTACAGCAGGTTTTTCTGAGCGTGATATTCGATCTTTAGTCCCTCGCCCTCGATGTCTTGTTTGGCACCATCGGGGGTTTGTTTGAAAAAAGCGGGCTTGCCATCCAGATACACATCCTGCATCTGCCGGTCGTCGTCAAAATTAGCGACCAGTTTGTCGCCGGTCATGCGAATCGACCCCTGCACCACAACCACATTGCCGGTGTAGGTGGTTTGTTTTTGCTGGTCATCGAGTTCAGCGAAATCAGCCTCGATTTCGACCGGTTGCTCGGTATCAGTCGTTAACGCCAACGCATTCCAGCTGCGAAGGCATAGCAGGATCGCGACCCAGCTAAGGGCGAGGGCGTTTTTCATACCGGGTTCTGACTTGCTCTAAAAGTTCTAGACGATTGTGCTCGAAGTTGGCACGAAAGCCACGTGTTTTAGTGATCGTCGCGGGACCTTTTATGGTCGCCGCGTTCTCGGTTTCGCCGTACTGAACTTTGGGAAACACGCGAAGTTCCGAGGTTAGAATTTCGAATTCTCGGTTGCCCGCAGCGTCGAGACGCCAGATTTCCACCCGGCCGTGCAGAAAGATAACCTCGTTGTCAGCCTTAATTACGCCGCGCTCGGCGACCATCTGCCACGGATTGGCATCACCATTGTAGATTTCCATGCGCGGCCTAGCTAACTCCGTGGTGTCGTCGTCCGGGTAATGGAACACTTGTTCGGCGGTCAACACATTTTGGAGTACGCCGGTTCGATCCATCGTGCGGCGTACCATCTCGACCAAGTAATAATCTGGTTCATGGCGATGCTGGATTAATCCCTTACTCGAATCTTCATCGAGTTGACGCCATAGGAAATAGGTCGCGACGCCGAGCATCGCCATCAACGTCGCGATGACCCAGGGTTGGCGCATTAATCTTGGTGAATCGGGGGCGTGATTGCAGCGCTCACACGACGCGGGCTTTCAATAAATCATGCATGTTGATGACCCCGACCAATACTTCATCCGCGTCCACCACCAAGAGCGCATTGATTTTCTTGTCTTGCATGATGGCGAGACCTTCCGCGGCCAACAGATCGGCGCGCACTTTCGTGCAGTTAGAATTCATCACGGCGTGCATGGTGGTTGTGCGAATATCGACCCCGTGATCTAACGCGCGACGCAAATCGCCATCCGTGAAAATCCCGAGCAAGCGACGCTTGACATCCACGATGGCCGTTAGACCAAGACCTTTGCGGGTCATTTCTAACAAGGCATCGGTCAGGCGTGCGCCAGGCATCACCGTCGGCATTTCGGAATTGGTATGCATCAGGTCGCGCAATTTCAACAGCAAACGACGGCCAAGCCTGCCGCCCGGATGCGCCCGCGCGAAGTCTTCGTGGGTAAAGCCCCGCGCCTCGAGCAAGGCAATCGCCAAGGCATCGCCCATGGCGAGCGCCGCCGTCGTACTTGAGGTGGGTGCGAGCCCCAACGGACAAGCTTCCTGGGCGATTGGAATATGAATATGGACGGTAGCCGCCTCGGCCAACGTCGAGCTCCGGTTACCAGTCATCGCTAGCAATGGCACACCGAGGCGCTTTAAGAGCGGAATTAACACCACCAATTCATCAGTTTCACCCGAATTCGATAAGGCGAGAACGACATCTTGGGGAATAATCATCCCCATATCACCGTGACTCGCCTCGCCGGGATGAACAAAGAACGAGGGGGTGCCGGTGCTTGCAAAAGTCGCGGCAATCTTGCCACCGATATGTCCAGACTTGCCCATGCCGAGTACGACCACGCGCCCCTGGCATTCCAAAATATGGCGCGCGGCGGCGACGAAGGAGGCGTTAACCTCGGGAACCAAGTTGGTGATTGCACGCGCCTCGATTTCCAGCACGGCTTTCGCCAGACCCTTCAAACGAGTCTCGTCGATGTCGGTATAGGGTTTTAACACTACTGTCAGTTCGGGTTGCACAGCCACGGCGCATCGCGCCGCGGATCTCGGTTGTTATTGACTACGTACAGACACTCGCCGCGTTATTCGAACCGAATGCGTTCGACGGCGCAAGCAGCGTCCCCATGCCGGACACTGGCGGGGCAAGCGCATAACTCTTAAATTGTCGACTCGACGCCAACACCAGTTTCGTGATGAATGCATTGATTCTTGCGGCGGGTCGCGGCGAGCGACTGCGGCCTCTGACTGACGTATTGCCCAAGGCCTTGGTGGAGGTCGGCGACGTCAGCTTACTCGAACGCCACTTGCGGCAATTGCAACGCGCCGGAGTCGGGCGGTGCGTGATCAATGTCGCGCACCTGGGGCATTTAATCGAATCCAGGATCGGATCGGGCGCGCAGTTTGGAATGACGGTAGCCTATTCGCGCGAACCACCGGGGGCACTCGAAACTGGCGGTGGGATTAGGTTTGCGTTGCCCTTGCTCGGGGCCGCGCCATTCATTGTCGTGAATGGGGATGTGTTAACCGATTTTGAATTTTCCGCGCTCCCGGGAAAGGTCGAAGTCGCGCACTTGGTGCTGGTGCCCAATCCACAAGATCACCAAGGCGGCGACTTCGCACTCGTCGGAACTCGCGTCAGCAATGCTTCGATTGCGCGTTTTACTTTCGCCGGTATCGCGGTCTATGACCCACGATTTTTTGCGGGGTCTCCGCCCGTGTCGCGGTTTCCGCTCACTCCCCTCCTGCGCGCAGCGGTTGCCGAGGAACGCGTCACGGGGCAGGTGCATCGCGGACTTTGGATGGACGTCGGAACCGCCGCGCGATTAGCCGACGCGAAACGCTTTTTCACTTGAAGATGATCATATCCTGGCAAGTTCTATCTACGATATTTCTCACCAATACAAATGATTAGTTACTTTTCTTAGACAACTATCTTAGAATACACGGGTGGCTGTTTGTAATTCCTCGTTAATCTCATTTTCTCGGCTTCGACATCGACGAACGGCGGTTGCGCCAGCTCCCGTTCGGCGCTCAAATACGTCGACTTGCTCACAAAATAATCAGACTTAAGACCAAAGGTTTCGCCCTGGAATGACTCGTTTGCGCTTGAACAGCGCCACTGCGTGGTGGTGCGCGGGATTGTTTGCTGCCTGCGTGGGCTCAGCCGCGACTGCGGCTGCCCATCCATTGTGGAGCACCGTGTCGGAGTCGTCGCGTACGCCGAGCTTGAACGGCGCTTTTTTACACAACCAGCCCTTACGCGTCTTAATCCTCGGCGAACGAGCCACCCAGTGGCAACGCAATCGTGCGTTGGAAATATCGATGCTCACCGACTACGCCCGCGCCCGCCACCTCACGCTGGAGTGGGTGGAGGTCTTTCGGCCAATCGACCTGTATCAGAAACTGCTGCGCGGCGAAGGCGATATCGCTATCGGCACCTTGTCGCCCGAACTTGAACAGGAACCCAGCGTCACCCGCACCCACCCGCTCGCGACGGAACGCTACCAGCTCATCGGACGGGCGGATTTGCAGGCGAAGAGCCCGCTTGAACTGGCCGGCATGCACATCGCCGCGCGACTCTCCTCGCCGCTTTGGTCGTATCTAGAAAAACTACGGGAAACCGTACCTAACCTGCAGCTCGAAGCATTGCCGCCGAACCTAGATCGCGATACCGCCTTGCGCTACGTGGCCGACGGGGACTACGACGCCGCGGTGTTGCCGACCACTATGGCGGCAGATGATCTGTCCGCTTATCCGCGACTCAAGCGCTTATTCGATTTGACGGATAACGAGCCGATCGGGTGGTACGTGCGCAGCGACCAGCGTGATCTGTTACTCGGTCTGAACCGCTTTATTGAACGCTACCATACCGCTTACTTCGACCCGATCGCCGCGCCCCGGGATTTCGATGCTATAAAAAAGCGTGGCGTCCTGCGCATCCTTACTCGCGTCGATGCGCAGAATTATTTCGTCGATGGGGGTTCGCCGGCGGGGTACGAATTCGAGCTCGCGAAGAACTTCGCCGAGGCACACGCGCTAGCGCTCGAAGTCTTGGTTGCTGACAGCGATAACCAGTTGTTGCAATGGTTGAAGGATGGCGTCGGTGACATCATCACCACTCGCCTCGCGAATTCAGAATTCCGTGGCGACCCCAGTGTGCGTGCGTCGCGGCGCTACCATTACAATGCGTATGCTCTGCTTACGCACCGCACCGCGCCGGACGCCGAACCGAAGAGCACCCGACAAAAGCTGGTGGCGGCCTACGAGGATTCGTCTGAATTGCGCGCCTTGCGTAGTTTGCCGGCGGAGGTTTCAGGGCTGCACGTGATCGCGGCGGCGCCAACGGTCCCGAAACAAACGCTGCTTGACCGCTTAGGTCAAGGCCAAATTGATGCCATCGTGGTCGATCCAGTGGAGAGCCGTCAGCTACTTACCGCGCGTCCCGATCTAGTCGTTGGCGCCTCGATTCCTCATCAGTTTGATTATCGCTGGATCGTACGCGGATCGGATGAATCGATGCTGCAGGCCGTTAATCAATTTCTAGTCGACGCACACCGCAACGGTATGGATGCCGTGCTCGCTGCGCGCTATTTCGCGCCGCATAGCCGAACGCAAATCGCAAAAAGCGAGACGCAACCGATATCGCCGTACGACCGAATCGTCCAAACCTATGCCGACCAATACGATTTTGACTGGCGGTTGATCGCGGCGCAGATTTATCAAGAAAGCCAATTTGATCCGAGCGCGGTATCCGCTGGCGGCGCTCGCGGTCTGATGCAAATGTTGCCGAGCACCGCCAAATCACTTGGTTTCGAAAACCTTTCGCGACCCGATTCATCGATCCATGCCGGCGTTAAGTATCTTTACACTCTGCGCAGTGAATTCGAGGATGGCGTGCCCGTAAGCGAGCGCACGTGGTTCGCATTGGCTGCCTACAATGTTGGGATCGAGCGCGTCGTGCGAGCCCGCCAGATGGCCGAGAAACTTAATCTTGATCCGAATAAATGGTTTGGCAATGTGGAACTCGCCATGTTGCAATTCGCACGCTCGTCACGCGAGGGTGCTGGCAGTTGTGGCCAAGCGATTATCTATGTGCGCCAAATCCAATCGCTCTACGGCGCCTATAGGCATCTAAGAACCGCGGCGACCCCGGGCGCGGTCACCGAACTTTCCAATCTACCTCTGACCAGTTTGCTCGAGCCGACGAAATCGACGAGCTACGCCCTTCGCTGACGCTCACTGATAGCGCGTTGGGTCGACTACCCCGGCGGCGATGAACCCGTCGCGACGAAGGCGACAGGCGTCGCACTGACCGCAGGCGCGACCATCACTATCCGCTTGATAGCACGATACTGTGCGCGCGTAGTCAACGCCAAGCACAATTCCTTGGCGAATAATTTCAGCTTTCGACCATGCAATTAATGGCGTTCGAATTTTGAGTGAGGCGCCTTCGACCCCCGCTTTGGTTCCGAGCCGCGCGACAGTCTCGAACGCTGCGATAAACTCAGGGCGACAATCCGGATAGCCCGAGTAGTCGACAGCATTCACCCCGCAGTGAATTTCAGTAGCGCCTAGGACTTCGGCCCATGCGGTTGCCAGCGCGAGGAACACCGTATTGCGTGCAGGAACGTAAGTGATCGGGATCCCGGCGGAGGGTGCGTGCGGAACGGTCAGCGTGTCGTCGGTCAGCGCCGAGCCACCGAATTGGCCGAGATCGACTTTCGCTTCACGGCATTCAGCCGCGCCGAGTTCATGCGCGATGTCGCGCGCCGCCGCGAGTTCGGCGACATGACGCTGACCATAGTTAATGCTCAATGCAAAGCAGTGTTGACCGGTAGCACGCGCGAGTGCTAAGCACGTCGCTGAATCCAACCCACCCGATAACAAAATAACGGCGCGCCCCTGCGACATCTTGCGTACGTGCAGAACGCTGCTTTAGCGGCGCCGAGCCTAATGCGCCGACTGTGCAAGACGCTGGGCCGCGAGCTGCGCGGCGGCCGAGCCCGGGAAGCGCCGTTGGAGATCTTCAAGGACTCCGCGCGCTTGGTCAGGCTGGCCGAGTTCCAAATAGCTATAGCCAATTTTCAACATCGCATGTGAAAGCTTTTTGCTTGCCGGATAATTGGTCATCATTTTTTGGTATTCGGGTAACGCGGCCGCGAAATCGCGCTTTACATAATGGGCTTCGGCGAGCCAGAACTGGGCATTGTCGCCATACTGACTATTCGGATATTGCTGCTGGAAGGCGCTGAGCGCGGTGATCGCCTTATCGTATTCACCTGATTTCAACGCCCCAAACGCATCGCGATAGGCAGCTTCCGACTTTGCATCATCCGTGATCGACAACGGCGCGGCGGAATTTTCGCCAGACGGTGTTGGCGTCACCGCCATTTCGCCAGCCCCAGGGGCCGCGGCCGCGAGTCCGCTCGATTGATCGAGTGGACGATTGACGCCGGTCGAGTCCGTGGTGTTTGGTGACGGTTCGCTACGTGGCGAGCCGCTGGCGTCGGTCGGAGTCCGCGGGTGAGGTTCAGTTTGAACCTCCAAATTACCTTGCATGGCCGGTGTACCTGCCACGGCGTCGGTCGGCGCGGCTTGCAATGTCGCCAGTGGCGCTGCTGCTGAACCCTGGCGTGCGTGCAGACGCGAATCTAAATCGGTGTAAGTTGCGGTTTGCGATTTCTTAAGTTGCTCGATCGAATAAGTTTGATTCTCGAGTTCGCCACGTAGAGTTTTAATCTCGTGCTTTAGATTTTCGATCTCTTGCAACAGATCAAGTAGACCGCGATTGCTAAACGTCTGCTCAAGTTTGGCTACGCGACCCGCCAACTCGGCTGATTCGGCCGCGACGCACGGCGAGCCCCCCAACAGCAGGTAGCAGAGTGCACTCGAAACTAAGATCGTCGCCGATCGCATCACCACATCCTCGTCTCTGCTCACACTCACCTACCCTTCCCGTTCGTTCGTCCCGAGCCTGTTCAATTCACCCATTACGGGTAGATCAGCTCCGCGCGTCGATTCAAGCTGTAGGCCTGCTCGTCATGGCCTTGCGCAATGGGTCGTTCTTCGCCATAGCTCACGGTTTTGATCTGGCCGGCGCTGGCGCCGAGCAACACTAATTGTTTGCGAATCGCGAGTGCGCGACGTTCACCGAGCGCCAGGTTGTATTCTGGCGTCCCACGTTCGTCGGCGTGCCCCTCAACCGTGATCGACACACCCTGATTGGCGGCGAGATAGCTCGCGTGCGCTTGCACTATCGCGGCAAAATCCTGCCGAATCGTCGTGCTGTCGAAATCAAAATAGATAACCCGCGTCGCAAGCGGGCTCTTGGGATCATTTAAGGCATTCGCCCCGGCGCCGGCGGCATCACCCGCCATACCTTTGCTCTTGGCGGCGTCGATATCGCTCATTTCATTGCCCGAGATCCCACGGTTTTCGACCGACGCCGGTGCCGCCGGCTTTTTATCAAGGCTGCTGCACGCGGTAATCGTAACCACCGCTAACAGCGCTAAAAAGGCATTGCTCAAGGTCTTAGTCATCACGCTCTCCTCACCAAATTTGATGTTTAATTCAGGCCGCACGCCAGGTCATGACTTGCGGCGCACACTGAAATCCTTCGCGCATGAACCCGCTTGTTTGGCATCGGAGTTCACTGGCGAAATGGGCTCCATGCCGGCTCGCGTACCTGTCCTTGCTGTAACGCCAAGCGTTGTTTAACGGTACCGTCGACGGAAGTCGCGGCGAGTTCCGTGCCACGGCCGCCCATTGTTGCATAGATGATCATGCTGCCGTTCGGGGCAAAGCTCGGCGATTCGTCGAGGTTGCCGCTGGTAATCGTTTTGAACGCGCCACTCACCAGATCGAGCACGGCGATGCGGAATCCCTTGCCCCCCGTCACCATGACTAGCGACTTGCCATCCGGCGCATAGCTTGCGCGCGCATTGTAATCTCCCTGATTAAAGGTCACACGTTGTTGCGGACCACCACTCACTGGCACTTTATAAATCTGCGGACCGCCACCGCGATCAGAGGTGAACACAATCGTTTGCCCATCCGGTGACCAGGCAGCCTCGGTGTCGATCGCTTCATCGGTTGTCAGTCGCGTCTGTTGTTTGGTTGCGAGGTCGACTAAGTAAATATCCGGATTGCCTTCGAGTGATCGCGTGACCGCGAGACGCCGACCGTCGGGCGAAAACGCCGGCGAGCTGTTGATGCCAATGCCGGAAACTACTTTTTCGCGTTCGCCAGTTCGCACATCTTGCACGTAGATCGCCGAATTGCGGTCCTCGAACGAAACGTAGGCCAAGCGGTTTCCATCCGGTGACCAATCAGGTGATAACACCGGCTGGCGTGACTCAAGCACCGACTTAGCATCGTAGCCATCCGCATCGGCGATTTGCAGATGGTACGTGGCGTCCTTGGGTCCTCTGCGATCAACCGTCACGTAGGCGATGCGCGTCGAAAACGCGCCTTTGGTTCTCAACAAGGCTTCATAAATGAGATCGCTGATATGGTGTGCGGTCAGCCGCAGATTCGACGCCTGCGCGGGAATCTGATACCCGGCAGTTTGTTTACCAGTAAAAATATCGATCAGGCGAAACTCGACGACATAACCGCCATCACCAGCGACGCTGATGCGGCCAATAACCAGATTATCCATGCCGAGAACGCGCCAATCCTTGTAATTGATTTGCGCAACGTCGGTGGGGCGCGCCGGCAGATCGTTGCGTGGCATGGGATTAAAACGCCCGCTGCGGGTTAGATCGTTCGACACCACCTGCGCGATGTCCTCGGGCAGTGGTGCGCCGCTCCAGTCGAACGGCACAATCGCGATCGGCAGGGCGCTCTCGACGCCTTGGGTGATCTTGATTTCGAGCGGGCCAGCCGCATCCGCCGCTGTTGCGATTACCGCGAAACCTAAAGCCGCCAGTCTGATTAACTTCAACACAATGCTTAAGACTCCGGATCGAAGAGAAATCGAATTTCGCGCATTTTCTCAAATAAACGAGGGTCGTCGGGTACTGGCAACGGCGACGCCTTACGCACCGCGTTTTCCGCCTGACGATCAAATACTGCGTTCCCGCTAGATTCGACCACGCGCACGTCAATGACTTCTCCGCCGGGAATGAGCCGCACGAAGAGTGTGCATTTTAAGCCGCTTTTTAAATCTGGATAGACGAAAGCATTCGAGATTACGGCCTTGAACTTCGCAACATACCTGGCCAGTTCAGACACATCCCGACTCGCTTGTGCTGCCGCCGCTTGTTCGGCTTCCTCGGCCGCGAGTGCATCCTTCAATGCTGCTTCCGCCTTTGCCGCTTCCTTCTTGCGCTGTTCTTCCTTCGCGTGCTTCTTATCGAGTTCAGCTTTCTTTTTTGCAGCAATGGTTTCGCGCTGTTTCTTGTCTTCAGCAGCTTCGCGGGTCTCAACCTCTAACTGTTGCTTTTCTTCTTCAAGTTTTTTCTTTTGCTGCGTGGCCAGCGCTTTTTCTTGTTGGAGGCGCTGCTTGTCAGTTTCCAATTGGCGATTTTCCGCTTCCTTTTGGCGCTTCACTTCTGTCTGCTCTTCCTGCAGTTTTTTCAAGCGCGTCTCTTCGACCTTAACCTTCTCCTCGGCTTTCTGTTGCCGTTGCTGTTCAAGCGCGTGTTTCTTTTCTTCCTGCGCTTTTAGCTTGGCGGCTTCCGCGGCAATTTGGTGCGAGTCCACGGTCGTCGCATGCATCACGTTTGGCGCGACATTTGGCGCGGGCACCGAGCTTATCTTCCAATCAATCCCGACGATCACGGCCACAATCAACGCCGCATGTAGTAGCACCGAGTAGTAAAACGAGCGGTCGCGGCCAGGTTCGCGCACGCGCGCCGCGGCAATTGACGATGATTTCTTCATGGACTG
>JAYUEZ010000402.1:0-10720 GCA_043738965.1 Gammaproteobacteria bacterium | reverse complement strand
TTTTCGCGAAGCGGTCGGTGGCTTTTAGGAATTCTGTAATTCTGGCGGCGACGAGTTCCGTACGTTGTTCCAGCACCAGGCCGCGATCGTAGTCGTTGCCGTTGTACTCACGGTCCTCGATGAGGTAGCCGTGTTTATCCGTCTTACCGCGTTCGGGGCGCCAACCTTCCAAGTCGCGATCGATGGCGATGCGGATAACTTTGTACGGCGCCAGGAACCCATCCGCGATGCCCTGTTTCAGCGAGTAGGTATAGAGGGGATCTCCAAAGTACTCGATATTGGAAATATCCTTCGTTTCCTTCGGAGTGGCGGTGAGGCCAATCTGCGTGGCGGAAGAAAAATATTCGAGTACCTTGCGCCACGTCGCATCATCCGCGGCGCTGCCACGGTGACATTCGTCGATCACAATCAGATCAAAGAAGTCCGGCGTGAACTGCTTGTAGATATTCTGTTCTTCCTCGGTGCCCGTCACCGCCTGATACAGACAGAGATAGATCTCGAAGGCCTTGTCGACCGTGCGATTGGTGATCTTGGTCATCGCCTGGCCAAACGGTTTGAAGTCATTGGTCTTGGTCTGGTCGGCGAGGATATTACGATCGACCAGGAACAGGATTCGCTTTTTGGCACCCGATTTCCATAGCCGCCAAATAATCTGAAAGGCGGTGTAAGTTTTGCCGGTGCCAGTAGCCATCACCAACAGAATGCGGTTCTCGCCGCGCGCGATGGCTTCGACAGTGCGGTTGATGGCGATGAGTTGGTAATAGCGCGGCGACTTCTTCGCGCCGTCGTCGTAATAATCTTGGGTGGCGAGGGCTTCTTGGCTTGCGGTGTAGTGCTTCGCCGCGCAGTAGCGCGCCCAGAGCGCGGCAGGCGCAGGAAACTGATTAAGTGGGAGCTCTCTTTCAACGGCGCCGCCGGTTGCGGTCCGGTCGTGCTCTAGAAACCCATCGCCATTGGAACTGTAGGCGAACGGCACATCCAGAATTTCGGCGTATTCGAGCGCCTGCTGCATGCCAGCGCCGACGGTGTGGTTGTTGTCCTTCGCTTCAATAACGGCAAGCGGAATGCCGGGTTTGTAATAGAGAAGATAGTCTGCTTTTTTAGCCTCGCCGCGCTTTACCGTTTTGCCGCGAACGATGACGCGACCCTTGGTGAAATAGACCTCCTCCCGAACCTGCGTCATCACGTTCCATTTGCCATCCTCCGCTCCCACGAACGCAGGCGTGATGAACTTGGTACGGATGTCAGTTTCGGTGAGGTCTTTTTTGTTCATGCACTCGAGGCTAAGTTACTCTGAAAAGCGACCCCCTGAGACTGAGATTCATCGGCGTCAAGGGTCGCGATATTCACCTCGCGGCTAGGCGCTGTGTTCGGTTGTTAAGCTTGGCGCTCCAGCGCCTTCAATACCGCCTTGGGCTGTTTTGAAATAATGTTCAACAAAACTAACGCCGTTCCGTGAGGGGTACGATCGCCCCTTTCCCAATGCCGAAGCGTGCCGAGACTAATCGCGAATCGGGCTGCGAATTCTTCTTGTGTAAGTCCGGTCTGGCCACGTACCGCTTTAACGTCTATTGGGGGTGGCGTGTGAACTTTGATCCCTACGACACGCCCCTCTTGTTGGTGCGCGATGGCTTGCTTTAGGCCACGTTGAATACTCTTAAATGCTTTGCTCATAATCCACTCTCCTCGATCAGCAATTCCACCAGGGCGCCGAGTTCGTTGCGCTCCGCAGCGCTTAGATCCGATTGATCGTTCTTCCCAAACAGTGTTAACAGGTACAGCGGCATTCGGGCGCGACGCTAGGGAGTCGATTACGTTGTGGCGTTTCGATTCTGAGAGTAGTCGTTCAGCTTGGCGCCCGTATTCGGGCAATTCCGCGACGGTGATCAACCTACATGAAGACTAATCCAATGGATTATATATGTCGAGACTTGGAAAGATGCTTTTATTAAGTGCTCGTCTTCCCGTTCTTGGTGCCGCGATCATGAATGATTTTCGCATCCGCATCGAAATCTGCGACATCGCTAGCGCGGGCTGAAATATGTGGCTGCAACGGGGGCAATGTTCGTCACCTGGCTGCCTATTTAGGCAAATGGCCCGAAGGCTCATCAGCGCCTGCCAGTTCGAGTAGGTAACAATGCCACCTACCCATTGGCCCCGTTGGACCTGCAGAGGGTGCGGTATTCCCACCGCACGGGGTATAGTCAAAGCCTAGTTCGTCTTGAAGAAATAGCAAGCTCGCGTCTGTCGCAAAACGTGTCGGTTGCACGCGCGGCGATTTCACTTCAAAGCAATAAAAGTAATTCAGGTTGCCATGAGCAATTATCGTATAGCGGTCATTCCTGGTGATGGTATTGGACGGGAAGTGGTCCCTGAGGGGCTCTGCGTACTCGAGGCGATCGCGCGGCGGTTTGGGATCACCTTCGCGTTTGATTATTTCGACTTTGGATCGTGTGATTATTATTTAAAGCATGGCCGGCCGATTGGGCCGAGCAAGTCGGCGGGCACGATGCGATATTTTTCGGCGCGGTCGGGTCGCATAACGCGCGACCTAGGGCGCGCAATCGCGGAAGTGGTTGCGCGTTAGCCGGTCGCTATTTGGGTCACTAATCATCTAAGAAAGACAGGACCACCGGATTCACTAACTCAGCGCGTTCGCTAAAAGTATTGTGGCTGGTCTCGGGCAGGATCCATAAACGGCCTGCGGGTAGTGAATCGTAAATTTCCAGCGTATGCGCGGGCTTGATCACATCATGCGCGCCGGCCATCACTAACACCGGCTGTCGCACGCGGGAAAGCAAACCGGGATTCAGCTCATCGGCGGTCGGCGAGGAGCCCCACAGGTGTCCCAGCTTGTCGGCGAAGCTGGGTTCGCGGAATAAATTGGGCGCAAACGGAATGGGTCCAGCGTTCACATGCGAACGCGCTTCTGCTAATTCGAAATCTTCTAATCCTTCAGGCGCCATGTTTGCGCCGCTGACGACAATGCGGCGGATGAGCGCGGGATGGTGTACCGCCAGCATCAAGCCAATAATTCCGCCATCGCTCCAGCCGACGACGTCCGTAGAATCCACGTGCAGTTGTTCAAGCAAGGCGACCGTATCGTCCATCATCTGCGTGTATGACAGCGGCCCCGGCAACTCAGGCGTTTCGCCGTGGCCGATTTGTTCGGGCGCGATGACGCGATGGTGGGCCGCAAAGGCCTTTAGTTGTTTGGAGAAGGAGCGGTTTGGGGTATCACCCCCGCCATGCAGCAGGAGCAATGCGCGGCCTTGCCCGTGCGCAATAAAATGAAGCGGATGACCATTAACTGTCGTCCAATAGTCCTCTTTTGGGGCAGCAGACGCGTTCATTTCGGCGAGGCTCAGCAGCAGCACGACTAAGGTTACGCAGCGTTTCATGACCCGGTCTTTCGCGGGGAGTCCCCCGCCACTCGTTTAGCCTACAGCGGCCACCATAGCGAATTGCTCAATGCCGCGTACTCCAAGCGCCGGCAACCGCCACTCGAATTGGCGTTATGCGTATCGCAGAGCTTGGCCGCGAAATTACCCATTCTGCCGTGGCTTCGATGAAGTACTAGGCAAGCTTCGTGCCGATGCCAAATTAAATTGCGTTTCCAAGGCTCACACGCGAGCGGATGCCTGATGAATTTTCTGGCCGCCGCGATCGCCAATCACAATACGTACCCGCATCCCAATTGCAACAGCGGAAACCTCCACGTCGATTACGTTGGTGAGGATCTCCGGGCCTTCGCCCAGAGTGACGACTGCGACGACGTAGGGGACCAGTCCCTTGAAGTACGGATGATACGGTTTGTCGAAGACCACGAAGGTGCGGACCGTTCCGAGGCCCGAGGCAGGCACCCAGCTCAGCGACTTTGCGCTCGCATTGCACTGAAGGCACGCCTGTAAGCGAGCGTAATAGGCGCCGCACGCACAGCGCGCCAGCACAAAGTTGCCAGCATCAATAGCGTCAAAGAACGGCTGATCTTCGATCGGCACGATACGCGGCGGGGCTGGGATCTTCTGCGCATGTGTTTCAGTCATTGTGGTTCCCTCCTGGGTTTTAGCTAACGCCCATGATCAGCGCTGACTGCGCTTGGCCCGCGCCAGTGATGCCGACGTTGGTCACCAGCGCAGTCCGTGCCCCGGGCACTTGGGTTGGCCCCCCTTCGCCCCGCAGTTGACGAACGCCCTCGGCAATGTGGGTGAATCCTTGCACATAGGCCCATGAATGGAGCGTGCCGGAGGTGTTACAGGGGCGCTTGGAATTCCAGCGAAAGTTGCCGGCACGAACCCAGTCACCGGCTTCACCTGGACCGCATAGGCCATAGGCTTCGAGTTGCAACGCGACAATAATCGTAAACGCGTCATAGAACTGGAACACGTCGATGTCGGCAATGCCGAGGCCGGCTTTCGCAAACGCTCGCGTGCGGGCTGGTTCGACGTTGAAGTCTGGCAGCCCCAACACGGTGTTAACGCCGCGTGTATAGCCTTGGCCCACATCGTGGCAGGTGCCCATGCCGAGCACGTCAACCGGGGTGGTCTTCAAGTCACGCGCGCGTTCGGTCGTGGTCACAATGAATGCGATCGCGCCATCCGTGACCAGGCAGTAGTCGAGCAGATGTAGTGGCCTCACGATGAATCGCGAGTTTTGATGATCCTCGACCGTAATCGGGCGATTGAACCTGTAGGCATCGCTGCGCGGGACGGCGTTCGAACGCAGCGCCACGGCAATCTCAGCTAAATCCGCGGAAGTCGTTCCGTACTTGTGGAAATAGCTTTGAGCCATCAGGGCGGACTGGGCACCGGGCGAGAACAGACCAAAGATTGCGTTCTGATTTTCTTCGCCTTCCCCAATCGTGAGTGTTTGCGAGCGCGCATTGGTGGCGTGCACACAAACGACATACTCGGCCGTGCCCGCCTCGATCAAGCCAATCGCTGTCGCCATCGCGAGAATGCCCGACGCACCACTGGAGTTAATCTGCAGAGTACAGTGGGTTCCCAGACTTGCGCGGCTGGCAGCCATGCCGGACGTACCCTCGCCGAATCCGGGTTGATAGAGGTAGCCATTGACCTGACGCCGCTCCAGTCCCGCATCGGCGAGCGCGAGTTCAACTGCGTCCCAGGCGAGTTTCTCTGCACTGGTTCCTGGTAACGCCCCTTGCGGGGTCACGCCCAATCCAGCGATCGCGTAGTTAGGCATATCACTTCCTCGTGCCCTGAGCGCGCATTCTACAAGGGCTCTCCCGGCCGGGCAGAAAAATTCACAGCTGCCCGCATCCGTGCTTCGCGATTGCGGTCACTCGAGTTCGGCGTCGAGCCTTCCCGCTGTCTCTAGCGTGCGTCGTGGTCTAAAATCGCGGACCAACAAGAATCCGCTTAAGGATCGCCTATGAAACTGAATGCCGAACGCCGGGCTAACATCGTTATATTGCAGCCGGTGGGTCGTATTGATCATCAAACCGCCGACGCTTTTAGTATCGCCTTGGCGCCGTATCTAGAAACCTGCAACGCCAGTGGCGATCGACTTTTGTTCGACTTGTCGGCGCTTGATTACATCAGTAGCGCAGGCTTAAGAGTCTTGATGATCGCCACGAAGCGAACCAAACCAGTCGGTGGCCAGTTGGCGGTGGCGGCACCGCAGGACATGGTGCGCGAAGTGCTGGAAATTACGCGGTTCGATCTGGTGTTCCCGGTTTACGCCAGTGTGGCTGACGGCGTCCGCGCGTGGTCCGGTGACGCCGGTGTGGGCTAACCCACGATGAAGGTTCGATTTTGGGGTACGCGCGGTTCACTCCCGATTGCATTGACGGCCGAGCAAGTCTTGAACAAGGTGGCCGCCGCCTTGCACGTGGCCGACGGCCGTCGGTTTGACGACATGGCGACGGCGCGAGCCTATGCCGCTACCTTGCCATTTGCAGTCAGGGGAACCTTCGGCGGTCATTCGAGCTGCGTCGAACTTGAGTTCACGCCACCCACTGCCGCCAGCCATGAGTATTTTCTGTGCGACCTTGGTTCTGGTGTGCGGCCATTCGGGAACCACGTAATCTCCCGGCACGGTGCGCATACCCCGAACACGTTCCATGTCTTCGTCTCGCACGTGCACTGGGATCACATCATGGGGCTACCCTTGTTTACCCCGTCATACCTGCCCGGCAATGAATTGCGGATCTATGGCTGCCATCGGAATCTTGAAGCAGCGCTTCGACGTCAACACGGCGCGCCTTCATTTCCGGTTGAATTTGATCAACTCGGGGCATCGATCAATTTCATCTCGTTGACACCAGGGACCGCACACCAAATCGCTGGCGTCAAGGTAACGCCAATTCTGCAACTCCACGCGGGCGATTCCTACGGTTACCGTTTTGAATACAACCATAAGACCGTCGTGTATTCGACGGACGCCGAACACAAACTCGACGTGCCGGCCGCAATCGAACGTTTCGTCGATTTCCTCCGCGATGCGGATTTGGTTATTTTCGACGCGATGTATTCGCTCGCGGATGCGGTCTCCGTTAAAGAAGATTGGGGCCACTCGAGTAATGTCGTGGGCGTGGAACTTTGTCAGCTGGCGGGCGCTAAACATTTGGTATTGTTTCATCACGAACCAGTTTCCGACGACGCACAGATCGCGGTGGTCGAGGCCGAAAGCCGCCGCTTTGAAACAATCACCCGCGACGGCCATCGACCGCTAGCGGTCACCGCGGCCTACGATGGGCTCGAGATGGATCTCTGATTTGGCGTGAACGTCTCCCGATACCTGCGCGCGACGCTCAATCCACCGCTGCTTGGTATCTTGATCCTTGCATTGTCCACCGCGCTTCTGGCTTACCGCGAAACCGGTATCGAACAGATTTTACGCAACGTATTGTTTGACTCCTATCAACGTTTGTTTCCCCGCAGCCGAGTTAGCGATCCGGTCGTGGTGGTTGAAATCGACGAACAAAGCCTCGCGCTGCTCGGGCCGTGGCCGTGGCCACGCTCGCGACTTGCAGGACTCGTCGAGGAAATCGCGCGCGCCGGCGCCGCGGTTATCGCGATTGACGCCTTATTCGTTGAACCAGACCGTTATTTGCCCACGATGCTAGCGCTGCAGCTTGGTCTCGATCCGGCCGCGACCGCGAGCCTGACTGCGACCTTGCCGAATTCTGACGAAGTGTTTGCCCACACGCTGCGCGCGACTCCCACTGTCGTCGGCGTCGCTGGCGTCGCGGAATCCATCACCGCACCACGTCACGCGGCCCGGGTGACACCCATCCTCCAACGCGGCGGGAACGCATTCGAGCATCTGCCGCACTATCCGGCGTTATTACGCAATCTGCCGTTGATCGACGATGCGGCACAAGCGCGTGGCGCGATCAATGTAGAGCCGGATGCGGGTGTGGTTCGCCGCGTGCCGACCTTAGTGGCGAGTACCGCAGGCGACTTAGTGCCGAGTTTTGTCATCGAAACGTTACGTCTCGCCGCGCACCGTGACAGTTTGCGCGCGCGCATTGATGCCGCCGGAATCCACCATGTCGAGGTCGCTGACCTCGACATTCCAACGATGCCGAACGGCGAATGGTGGCTGCACTTTTCGCATTGGGAAGAGCGGCCAGCGTTTTCGGCGGCCAGCGTTCTGCGCGGCACGGTTGCCGCGGACACATTGCGTGGCAGGATTGTGCTAATTGGTTTCACCGCGCTTGGACTGATGGATACGGTTACGTCACCGCTGGGGCGGATGCCGGGGGTGGAAGTGCATGCAGAGGCAATCGAGAACGCACTCGAAGGTCGCCTGCTATCACGCGCGCGCTGGATGGCACGGCTGGAACTCGGTTTCCTCTTCGTATTGGGCACTATCGCGATCTGGGGTGTATCAAGGTGGCGACCGATGTACGCGGCGGCGGCCTTCCTAGCCGGAGTCGTCGCGCTTTTGAGTTTTGGGGTTTACACGTTTCTGGTCTTTGGTTGGTTAATCGACATCGCGAATCCAGTCGCGCTCGGCGGGCTCGTGTTTATGAGTGTGCTCGCGGCGAACCTAGGTGAAGCCCAGTCCCAACGCTGGATTTTGCGGCACGAACTGGCCGCGGAGCGCGAAGTTCATGCGCGCCTGCATGGCGAGCTCGATGCCGCGCGCCGAATTCAGCTGGGCATGTTGCCGAATCCGGCCATCCTCGCCGGCGATCGCCGGATCGATATAGCTGGATGCATGATGCCTGCGCGTTCGGTCGGTGGCGATCTCTACGATTTTTTTCGCCTTGATCAGCGGCGATTGTTTTTTTTGATTGGCGACGTTTCGGGCAAAGGTCTGCCGAGCGCCCTTTTCATGGCGCTTGCCAAAGCACAGCTCCGCGGCGCAGCCGAGCGTGCCGGAGGCGATCCCGGCACCACCTTGACGGAAGTCAACAAGGCGCTCGCCGCGGACAATCCAGAAATGTTATTTCTAACCGCATTCGCTGGGCTATTGGATCTCGATTCCGGCGAATTGCGCTGGAGCAATGCTGGGCACGACAGTCCGTATCTGATCACGCGCGAGGGGAGCCCGGAAAATCCGTTTGACGCAGTCGGACCACCGCTATGCGCAATCGATGATTTCGCCTACGAGTCGCGGTGCGCTTGGTTGGGGGAGCACGCGGCGCTGTGCCTAACGACCGACGGAATTAGCGAAGCGCATAACGCCACGCACGAGTTATTCGGCGCGCCGCGCCTGTTGGCCGCACTAGCGACGATAGCACCGGCGTCTCATGCAGAGATTATCGTACGTATCGTCACCGACGCCGTTACCGATTTTGTTGGGGCAACCGAACAAGCCGACGACATTACAATACTCTGCGTACGACGGGCCGAGCCAAATCCACCTCAAGCCGGCTAACGCACGCTGATCTCGGCGCGGCGGTTCCGCGGCTCCGGCACTTCGTCCGAGGTCGGCACCAGCAGTTCGCGTTCGCCACGCCCGGCGATCGAGATTCGTCGCGGATCACCGCCGAGCCCGACCAGCAATTCCCGAAGTTTCTCGGCGCGCTGCAATGACAGTGCGTCATTGTAGCTTGTGTCACCCATCGTGTCGGTATGGCCAATGACGACAATATCCGCGACAGATCTGGTCGCAATCTCGGCTAAGATTGCTTGCGCTTCGTGCGCGGACGTGGCTGTCAGCACATCAGAATCATTTTCGAAATAGAGCGTGTGTGAGATCGGGCGCGGCGGCAAGGCATCTAGCACCGACGCAAAGTCGCGTTCGACTGATGACCGCTCGGTGGTTTCCTGCACAATCTTTCCCGCACGATCAATCGTTGCCGCGCCGTAAGCCTGGTCGATCATGGTAGGCGCACCGCCCGCCGACACGGCGACTTTGCCGACCTTCCCATTCGCGCCGGGTAACAAAATTAGTCGCTCGGTCGGTTCATTCGCACAAGCAACGAGCGCCAGAACGAACATTATTCTGGCCGGGGCTACACCTCTCATCGGCGCGCGGCCACTTCGACGACAAATTCAGTGCCCCTCACCCCGATAATCGATGAAGGCGTGCGGACTTTCATGGCGTCTTCTTTATGTTTCGCGATTTTGCCGGAGACAACGGCAAGTTTCCCTTGCTTGAGCGAAGTTTCGAAGGTCCCATCGTGGGTCGTGGAATTAAATTGAAAGCGATCGACCGTCAGACGACTATTGGGGCCTAGGGACAGCAATGAGTTATCTTGAAAAGTCATGCCGAGCGCACTATCAGCGCCGGTAACTACTTGGTCGGCTTCTTCCAAAGCAAGTCCAAGGTTGCCCGGCAGCACTTGGCCGTTTCGCTCCACGCTCACCGTACCTCGCAACACCTTGATAGTCGCTACCTCGGTCGCCGGCACGCCACCGCCGCCAAGCATCAATAATAACGTTACGAGCGGGATGGCCCAGTGTTGGACGCGATGTGACATACGAGGCTCCTCATGGTGATTATTTTGTCGATAGGATAGTCGAACTATTTTGGAATTATGCATTGCGTTGGACTGCGCGCGAGTAAATACTTTTAAGATGAGCTTTCAACTCGATGGTTTTCTCGCTGGTGCCGATGAACTCGATAAGGTGCTAGGCGCGCTCGCCGCGCGCGCCGCGACACTCGCCTTGCCGGCGCCGTTGATCGACAAGCTGAACCTGATCGTGGAGGAGCTGTTTTTGAATACCGTGCAGCACGGTGATGTTGACGGCGACTTCCACTCGGTCGCGATTAGTTTGGATCGATTGCCGGGGTCAGTGCAGCTTACTTACGAAGATTCTGGTCAACCATATGATCCGTTTGCGCTCGTGGATCGTGGCGTGCTGACCGAAACGGGCGCGGCGCGGCGCGTCGGTGGTTTAGGCGTGCTCTTAGTAGAGAGACTGGCGAACACGGCACACTACGAACGCCTCCCGGAGCGGAATAGGATCGAACTTACCTTTGCGTTGGCGCCATCACTGTCGTGAGTTCGGCGAACGAAACTCAAACGGTTATTCACCAACCAAGTCGCCGCGGTGTGCTCGATGGTCCGCCGGTTGGCGCCTGCAACTGCGGCTGCCGGCCGTCATCCGTGACCCTAATAGCGGAGACTGAAGGAGTTCGACGGCCCGAGATGCATGCCGCGTTGTTCCGGCAACGTGAGATGCCGCAATTTGTAAGCGGTAGTGCGCCACGAGCGATTGGCCTCGGCTACCCGACGCGGACAATCCAGGTACACTCGACTACTTATCGTTACCTCGCCGTTTGCTATTCGGCCTAG
>JAYUEZ010000401.1:0-4061 GCA_043738965.1 Gammaproteobacteria bacterium | reverse complement strand
GCGCGATGACTTCGTCTAAAGTGCCAGTGGCGCCGAGATAAACGCCGTGCTTAATTTGCGCCAATGCAGCCGCTGGTCCGCGCGCGAATTGCTGGGCCAATTCGTGCACCGTTTCTTGAAAATTGTCCGCCGGCAGCACGCGATTGACGATACCAAGCCGCCAGGCTTCCTGCGCGTCGATGCGTTCGCCCAGCATCATCAATTCCAGCGCGCGCGACGTGCCGACCACCCGCGTAAGCAAGTAATGTCCGGCCCAATCGGGCACTAACCCAATTTTGACGAAACTCGCCGCGAACTTGGCGTTGTTCGAGGCGTACCTTATGTCGCAAGCCAGCGCGAGATTCATGCCAGCGCCAGCTGCTGCCCCGTTGACCGCGGCGATAACGGGTTTAGGCATGTCGCGAATGAGGCGGATGACGCGCGCGCCGGTCTCCATGCGCGCAATGATGGGAGTGGCGTCATTATTCGATTGCAACTCGCGCATGTTAGCGATATCGCCGCCCGCGGAGAACGCGCTGCAGCTGCCGGTGATGACGACACAGCGAACCATCGGATCGGCGGCGGCAGTGGCTAAACTCGCCAATAAATCTTCGCGCATCGTGCCGCCAAAGGCATTCATGACTTCCGGTCGATTCAGTGTAATCGTGCCGACACGATCAGTGATTTCAAAGCGAATAGAAGACGGTGTCATTGGCGGCGCTCAGGCGAGTGGTGGTGGTTGGCCCACGAAGCGTGGTAACGCGGCGTCGAGACAGGCCCAACTCGGCGCGGCCGAGGTCCAAATCGTCGCGACCGGACGCGCGATTTCGCGATCATCGAGCGTGCCGGCGCGGACGAACACAAACCGTGGTCGTGCTTCGGCGGCGCTGAATAAATGGGTTCCGCATGTCGGACAAAACCGACGGTGCATGCGGTTGCCGCTGTCGGCAATACTTTCATAGTCGCGTAGGACGCCTTCAACTTGCAGGGCGGCGCTTAAGAATCCCACATTAACGGTCGCGCTACCGGCGCCGATGTACTGACATAAACGGCACCAGCAGGCGCGGCTCGAAATGGGTTCGGCGTCGATTTGGTAACGCACTGCGCCGCACAAACATTGGCCGGTAATCACGATTGCGTCACCCTCAAATCTCACCGATGATGCGGCAAGCCTACTGTGTTCCACGCATCCACGACAAGGCCGGCTGATTCTGTCCACGGGAGAACGTCCAGATGAGTATTTATGCGTTATCGGCACGCACCATCGAGGGTGCTGAACTGTCGCTTAAGATCTATGAAGGAAAAACCTTGCTCATCGTGAATGTCGCGAGTAAATGCGGGTTCACGCCGCAGTACACGGGGCTCGAGGCGCTATGGCAGCAATTCAAAGATCAAGGCCTGGTGGTGCTCGGTTTTCCGTGTAATCAGTTCGGTCACCAAGAGCCAGGTGATGAGTCAGCAATCAAGAGTTTTTGTTCGAGCACCTATCAAGTAAGCTTTCCGCTGTTTGCCAAGGTCGAGGTCAACGGCCCGAATACACATCCAATTTATGCGTACCTAAAAGGCGCCGCGCCGGGAGTGCTCGGCAGCGAAGGCGTTAAATGGAATTTCACCAAATTCCTGGTCGATAAGACCGGGCAAGTGGTGAAACGTTATGGCAGCGTGGATACGCCTGAAAAAATCGCCAAGGACGTAGCGGGTATTCTCTAGACACCGCGACACCAACCCAACAAACTAACTCTATAAAAGGATCAGCGCCATGCAACTCGGCATCGTGCAAATCGCCCAAAGTTTCGGTTACGACAAAATCTCCGATAAACAGGTCTACGACGAAGAATTAAACAGCGCCATCCTCGCCGATGAACTCGGCTACGATGTGGTCTCGATGGTCGAGCATCATTTCGAAGATTACGCGTTTTGCCCCGATAACTTCGTCTATCTCGCGCATCTCGCGGCTAAAACCAAACGAATCAAATTGATGACTGGCGCGGTAATCGTGCCGTGGAACACGCAGCCGTTACGCGTCGCGGAAAAAGCGGCGTTGCTCGACTTGTTGTGCGGCGGGCGGTTAATGCTCGGTCTGGGACGCGGCCTCTCGCGCCGCGAATACGCGCAAATGGGCATGCCGATGGATGAATCACGGCCGCGTTTTGACGAAGCCGTGCCGATGATTCTAAACGCCCTCGAAACCGGTGTGATGGAAGCGCACGATGGCCCGTTCTTTAAGCAACCGCGCGCGAACATTCGCCCGCGCCCGACCAAGACCTTCAAGGGCCGCACGGCGCAAGTCGCGATGTCGGGCGATTCCGTGCTCGAAGCCGCGAAGCACGGCGTGAAGATGATGCAGTTCGCGTACAAGCCCATCGAAGTGCATCACCAGGAAGTGCAGACTTATGCGGATGCCTTTCGCGCACAACACAAAGTCGCGCCTCCCGTCCCGTTTTTCGTCGACTTTTTGGTCTGCGACACGAACGCCGACCGGGCCGCGGAAGATGCTTCGAAATATATCCGGTGTTATCTACTAAGCCTCATGCATCATTACGAGATGATGGGTGACCATTTCGCTAACGTGAAGGGCTACGAAGAATATGGCGAAACCGCAAAGGCGATGCAGACCGCAGGGCTAGAGGCGATCGCGGACGGCTATCTCGCCGGCCAAACCTGGGGTACGCCGCAGCAGATTTTGGAGAAGATTCAGACGCGCCGCGCCGTGGTTGGGGATTACGATGGATTGTTCTGCGTGCGTTACGCGGGCACGCCGTATGCCGTCGTCGAGCGCACGCTGAAGACGTTCGCCAAGGAAGTCATGCCCGAACTCAAGAGTTGGAATATCGCGAAGACCATGGCGGCGTAACCGAGCTTCGAGTGAAAGCGAAGCAATCTTCATCCTCTCCGGCGAGGGACGAGGGGACGCGGCGCCTGGTTCTTTGCGCACTTGGTTCGGTATTTCCCGCGCTACTTAGGCGCGCGGGCTTTCGAGAGCAAAGACGCTCTCTATAATCCAGGTTATGCCAACGCTTTTTATTTCAACCGAGGTCTAGCGCCATGAAAATCGCGTGCTTTCATCTGATGCCGTACCGCGACCTGCCGGCCGATTTTGAAAAGAAATATAAATCGGCGTGGTTCACGCTGCCCTTTGATCAGGTGGCTGATCGTTTCAAGGTATCGCAGTACTACAACCAGACGCTGGACGAACTGATTCACGCCGCGAACTCGGGCTTCGATGGGGTGTGTACCAACGAGCATCACCAGAATGCGTACGGCTTCATGGTGAATCCCAACATGATGGGCGCGGTGCTGGCGCGCGCCACGCGCGGTAGGGACACGGCGATTATCCAAATGGGCGAGACCGCGGTGTTCTTGAATCCGCCCATCCGAGTCGCCGAAGAATACGCGATGCTCGACTCGATCTCCGAGGGTCGCCTGGTCGCGGGGTTTCCGGTGGGACTCGGCGGCGATTTTGCGTACAGCTACGGCATGGCGCCGATGGAGCAGCGCGGCCGCTACGTCGAAGCACACGACTTGATCAAGAAAGCGTGGCTCGCGAATGACACCTTCGTGTGGAACGGCAAGTACTATCAATTGCCGATGGTGAATATTTGGCCCAAGCCCGTGCAACGGCCGCACCCGCCGATTTGGGTGCCGGGGAATGCGAGCCCGAGCACCTGGGACTTCGTGTTAAAGCACGATTATTCGTACTGCTTCCTGACCTACTTCGGGGCCAAAGGGGCGGAGCATATGGTGAACGGCTACTGGCAACGCGCCGAGGAATTAGGGCGCGACCGAAATCCCTACCGGATGGGTTTTTTAGTGCCAGTGGGGGTGTCCGACACCGACGAAAAGGCCGCCACCGAGTACGCAGCCGCCGCGGAATATTTCTTTCATAAGGGTCTGCATCTGCCGGAACAGTTCTTGGCGCCGCCCGGCCATATGACCCACAGTAGTTTGACGCACCTGCTAACCAAGCGTCCGTTTCCACCGTTTGATGAACTCAAGAAATTGCGCTATCCGGATTTTAATGCGCGCGATTTCGTGGTGTGTGGCAGCGCGAAGACAGTCACCGAACGTCTATTGCACATCAT
>JAYUEZ010000400.1:0-4063 GCA_043738965.1 Gammaproteobacteria bacterium | reverse complement strand
GGTTCTTGCCTAATTCGGCCTCGATGGATTGGTAGTCCAAGGCATCGTCGACCAATTGAAACGCGGTGCCTAAGTGGCGGCCATAAGCCGCTAACGCGCTTTCGAGTTGGACGCCGCCGGCAGCGATCACCACGCCCAATTGCGCTGCTGCTTCGAATAATTTCGCCGTTTTGAAACGAATCGTGTCGAGATAACGCTGTTCCGAAATCGCTGGATCATGGCAATTAATGAGCTGCATCACCTCGCCTTCCGCAATGATATTGGTGGCATCAGCCAGGATCTCCAAGACCCGTAGGTTTTGGAGATCCACCATCATTTGAAAAGCTCGGGAATACAGAAAGTCGCCGACCAACACGCTGGCTTCATTGCCCCAGATCAAATTGGCGGTTTCGCGGCCACGACGCATGCGCGAGGCGTCTACCACATCGTCGTGGAGGAGCGTTGCGGTGTGGACTAGCTCGACAATCACCGCGATCTCGACATGCTGCCGACCTGAATAGCCAGTCGCGCGCGCCGCCAGGAGAGCCAGTGCGGGTCGCAGGCGCTTGCCGCCGCCAGCGACAATGTAGGTACTCAGCTGGTTGATGAGTTCAACCTCGGAATACAGTCGGCTGCCGATCAAGCGATCGACTTCCGACATATCGCCCGCTATCAGTTGCCGCAAAGCCTCGATTTCAGGGGATTTAACTGCGGCTCTCAACGGTGGGTTCCTCTATTGGCGAGCGAGACTGAAGCACAATCTTGCCAATTGCGGTTGGGAAATACCATCAAACCCGCATACGCACTCGCGAAGTGCCGGAACGGCTACTTGTTTATCACTGACTGCGCCCGTACAATCGCGGCCCCGTCACGCCTAACGCACGGATAATCTGAGATTTTTAGCCCCAATGCACGCAATCATTAAAACTGGCGGTAAACAGTACCGAGTGGCCGAAGGTCAGAAACTGCGAATCGAATCTCTGCCGGTTAGCCCGGGTGACGCGATCGAGCTTGATCAGGTTTTACTCGTGAGTGATGCGACTGAAACCGTGGTGGGTACACCCCACGTGACGGGCGCCAAGGTTCTCGCCACGGTGCTTGAGAACGGACGCGGCACTAAAATTCGAATTGTGAAATTCAAACGGCGCAAACATCATCGCAAACAGATGGGGCATCGTCAGAATTTCACCGAAATTGAAATAGTCAGTATTGTCAGAGGATAACGGCAATGGCGCATAAGAAAGCTGGGGGTAGCACCCGCAATGGTCGCGATTCGCATGCCAAGCGTTTGGGTGTCAAATGTTTTGGCGGCGAAGCGGTGAGATCCGGAAATATCATCGTGCGCCAACGCGGAACGCAATATCATCCGGGTGCCAATGTTGACTGTGGCCGCGACCATACGCTATTCGCGGTGGCCGACGGCAAGGTGCGATTTGAGACGAAGGGTGCCCAGAATCGAATGTATGTGAGCGTTGTACCAGCGTAAATTTCCCAACGCGTCACCGTGTCAAAACCCCGTTTTACGGGGTTTTTTTGTTTTCTGCGGTTTGTTGGTCGACCAATTGAGAGCGCGATGAAGTTTATTGATGAAGCTTCGATTACGGCCCATGCCGGCAAGGGTGGGGACGGCTGCTTGAGTTTTCGACGCGAAAAATTCATCGAATTCGGAGGGCCGGATGGCGGTGATGGTGGCGACGGTGGGAGCGTCTCACTGGTCGCGGCTGGTCAGATCAATACGCTGATCGAGTTTCGATTTAAGCGCCGCTTCAAGGCCACCAACGGTCAGCCCGGGATGGGCCGCGATCGCATAGGCAAATCCGGCGACGATCTAGAAATCCGGGTCCCCGTTGGCACCGTCGTGCACGACGCCGATACGGGCGAACATTTGGGCGACATGGAGCATGATGGTTCGCGCATTTTGGTCGCCAAGGGTGGCTTCCACGGCTTCGGCAACGCACATTTCAAAAGCAGCACGAACCGTGCGCCGCGCCGCATTACCAAAGGGTTCCCCGGTGAAAGCCGGCGCTTACAACTGGAACTGAAGTTACTCGCGGATGTTGGATTGCTCGGTTTGCCCAATGCTGGCAAGTCGACGTTAATCCGGCGCATCTCAGGCGCGCGGCCGAAGGTCGCTGACTATCCGTTCACGACGTTGAACCCGGTGCTCGGCGTGGTCGTGGTGGCACCAGATCGCGGCTTTGTGGTCGCCGATATTCCCGGAATCATCGAAGGTGCGGCCGAAGGCGCAGGATTAGGTCTGCAGTTTCTACGTCACGTTGAACGCACTAAAATCCTCCTGCATATGCTCGATATATCGGAACTCGATCCAGAACGCGATCCGGTGGCGGACTTTGCGACCATCACCCGTGAAATAAAAAAGCACAGTCGTGGCCTACACAAAAAAGAACGCTGGCTGGTACTCAATAAGATCGATGTCATCGAAAGCAGCGAACGCGGCGCGCGTTTTGCGAAATTAGTAAAGAAACTGCGTTGGCGAGGTCCGGTATTTCAAATATCGGGGGCCACCGGCGAAGGTTGTGCGGAGCTGGTCCGGGCGCTTAGCCATAAGCTTTTGCAGGACGTCACGCCCTAGCACCGAACTCACCGGACGCGACTTATGTCAACTTCTGAACATCGTACACGGGTCGGGCAGACCAAGCGCTGGGTCGTTAAAATTGGTTCGGCCCTGGCGACTAATCATGGTGCAGGCCTCAACCATCTCGCGATCGATGATTGGGCTAAGCAAATTGCTCGCGTAAAGGCACAAGGCACCGATGTCGTCGTCGTTACCTCGGGTGCCGTGGCCGAAGGCGCGGTGCGTCTCGGATGGCAGGCGCGTCCGCATTCGCTCCACGAACTGCAAGCGGCGGCGGCAGTCGGCCAAATGGGCTTGGTGCGAGTTTGGGAGTCGGCGTTTCGGTCGCAACAGCACACGGCCGCGCAGATTTTGCTTACTCATGACGATATCGCGAACCGTGAGCGCTACCTCAATGCACGCAGCACGCTATGGACGCTGCTACAACTGGGCGTGGTGCCCGTTATCAATGAAAACGACACCGTCGCGACGGATGAAATCAAGCTTGGCGATAACGACACTTTGGCTGGCTTGGTCAGCAATTTAATTGAAGCGGATTTGATGATCATCTTGACCGATCAGGATGGTTTAATGAGCGCTGACCCACGGATTGATCCGGCCGCGCGATTGATCGAGGAAGCGGCCGCTGACGATCCAAACCTACTCAAAATCGCGGGCAGTGGCGGCGAATGGGGGCGCGGCGGGATGCGCACCAAAATTACCGCGGCGCGGCTTGCGGCACGCTCCGCGACCTCTACCATTATCGCGCATGGGCGTGCGCCGGATGTGTTACTGAAAATCGCGAGCGGCGCGGTGATGGGGACATTGTTGGTCGCGGCCGGCGCCAAACAAACAGCACGCAAACAGTGGCTCGCGAGTACTTTGCGTGTGCGCGGTGAACTCGTCCTGGATCGCGGAGCGTGTCGGGTTCTATGCGAACAAGGACGGAGCTTGTTGCCAGTTGGGGTCATCGAGGTACGGGGCGATTTCGTGCGCGGCGAACTTGTCGCCTGCGTCGATACCGATGGCAACGAAATTGCGCGCGGCCTGGTAAATTACCGCGCGGCCGATATTCGATTAATTAAAGGTGTCGCGACGGGCGCAATCGAAGCTGCGCTGGGGTTTGTGCAGGAACCAGAACTCATTCATCGTGATAACTTGGTTATCACTTAGCGCGCCGTGACGTGGCGCGCTTCGCTTGGAAGGGTTTTAGGGCATCGCCTTGATGCGGGCATCTAAGCGCGATTTATGGCGGGCCGCTTTATTCTTGTGGACCAACGCAGTCTTAACCATGCGATCGATGATCGGCACCGCCGCGCTGTACGCTGCTTTCGCGGCTTCTTTGTCACCGCCTTCGATCGCTTTGACGACGAGTTTAAGACGTGATCTGAACAAGGATTTGCGGCTTGCGTTGTGCAAACGGCGACGTTCGGATTGTCGAGCGCGTTTGCGCGCTTGTGCGGTATTAGCCAAAGTGAGCTCCATCGAGGATGCGTAAACCGGGCTGCG
>JAYUEZ010000399.1:0-4069 GCA_043738965.1 Gammaproteobacteria bacterium | reverse complement strand
CTCGGGGATCACCTTAAAACCGGCCATACGGGATCAGCTGAAAACCGGCCAACGGAACTGACCCAGGACAATCTCATTTATACCCTGCCCGGCCGCCGCTGGCAATAGTTTCTTTCGCGGCCTGATTTAAAAGACTTATACTGGTCTCTACCTGGGCGGGGGATAGGGCAACGCAGGGATGCGCCCCGAGCGCCGTCTGGGTGCGGACAGGCAGGGCGGCGTCAGCCGCCCGCTTGTTTTCCCCTCGCCTGTCTGCCCCAATGCGATAAATCCCAGGGGGGTATGGGGGGACAATGCGCTTTCAACTCTTGCGCCAAGCGTCCCACCATGTGAATGAAGTCTTCTTCCTTGTGTCGTTGAGTTCCATGGAACCTCAAACCGGAGCCGGTAGCGCGGTCTTTGTCCGCCAACTACGTGGACCGCACGTCAACACGTGACCGTGGTGCAGCAGACGATCAAGCATGGAACTGACGGCGGCGACATCGCCGAGAAGTTTGCCCCAGTCTTCCACTGGCCGATTGGAAGTTAGAATCGTACTGGCGCGTTCGTAGCGGCGCATCACGATTTCAAGCAGATCCTCGGCGGCGGTATGAGGAAGCTTGCGCATGCCAAAGTCGTCGATGATCAGAAGTGCAGCCGATGCGATCGATTCCATGCACTGTTTGCGCGTGCCGTCGACAACCGCTTCGGCGAGTTCTTCGAGCAAAAAGTGGGTTTCGCGATACAGTACGCGGTGGCCCTGCTGAATCGCAGCATGACCGATCGCTTGCGCCAGATGGCTCTTGCCAGTGCCTCCTGGCCCGAGAAAGAGCGCATCTTCACGGCGCGTGATGAACGCGCCTGCCGCGAGATCGAACACCAAACTGCGGTTCATCTTCGGATTGAACGTGAAGTCGAAGTTGTCGAGGGTGCGGTTGGCGTCGCGAAAACCAGCTTGCTTTCTGCGCCGCTCCAGCAAGCGGTCCGAGCGTCGTGTGAGTTCGTCGGAGACCAGACACGAGACCAGATCAATCGGCGCCATGGGTTCTGCCTGTGCCTGGCGCAGGCGCGTTTCGAGTACGGCAGCCATACCGCCGAGACGGAGCTGGCCTAGCGCACTTTTGGCGCAGGAGTTGAAAGCGCATTGTAGTTCCATTAGATTCATTCGGGGTAATCCTCCTTGGATAAATCGGGGTTGTTGGATTGAGATTGCTCTCGCCTGTCGATGACATCGCGAATGCGCTTTCAACTCTTGCGCCAATAAAGCGAGAGTTGGCGAATCAGCGGATCGACCTGGCGCAATGTGAGCGGCCCGGCTCCTTTTCGTTCGAGGTAGCGGCGAACGAAACGATAGTCGTAATGCGCTATCAACTCTTGCGCCAACAGCTCGACGTCAATGGCTGCGGCGCAGGCATCGTCTACTGCCGCGACACCGTGCTTTTTGGCCAAGGCAAGAACGCCTTGTATGCGGCGCACAGCGGCCTGCCCTTGTTGCGCGTACATTGTTTTGCACAGAACGCCGATGCGATCGCTGGCGCTCTCGGCGCGCCGCAGCAGTTGCTGCGTGGTGAACGGCGTCTTTTGCTGGCGGTCCTCGGCGAGTATGCGATGTGTGCCGCGTGGTTGCCGCAAGTGCTCTCGCAGCAGTTGGCCGGTGGTGGGATGGAGCAGCCGGACATGCAGCCGATCCCACTGCACTTGCACCCGCCTTCCGATCCAGCCGGGCGGAGCGCTGTAGTAAGCAGCCTCGACTTCCACGCAACCATCCAGATGAACCACACGCTCGCCGTACTGGTAATAGCGGAATGGTTCAACAGGAAGTGGCAATAGGGCAGGCTTTTCTTCGGCGAACATCGCCGCAACCTGGCGTTTCGTCGTGCCGTGGATGCGTGTGTCCGCCCAATGCTCCTCCCATCGATCCAGGTAGGCTTGTGCCGCGGCAAGCGTATCGAAGCGTTGTCCCTTGAGTGGCGTCATCTGGGCGTGATTGACGCTGGACTCTACCTTTCCTTTCCGGTCTGGATCCTTGATGCGGCATGGCATGGCGATCGCCTGGTAGTGTGCGAGCATGTCGCGATACAGCGGATTGATCGTCGGGTCATAGATGTCCGGCTTCAGCACGCCTTCGCGCAGATTGTCGAGGACCAGCACGCGCGGAGCGCCTCCGAGCTTGGCGAAGGCGGTCTCGTGCAACTCGGACCAGGTTTGCGCGCTCGACGTGAAAACGATCAGCCGGACGCACTTGCGGCTGTAGCCCAGTGTGAGCACAAACAACCGCGTGCGGCGATAGCGGCCCGATTGCGGATCGCACACCATGGGCCCCTCGCCGTAGTCGACCTGCGCTTCCTCGCCGGGTTGGGTGACGATGACAGCACAGGGTTGCTGTGGCGACGCCGATTCGCGCAGATGGTTGACGAAACGCTTAACGCTCTGATAGCCGCCGGCGAAGCCGTGATCGTCCACCAGGTCTTGCCAAATGGCTTTGGCGTTGCGGCCTTTTTCCAGCCCCCGTTCGATCAGTTCCCGATAGGGCTCGCTGGTGCTTGCGGTGGTAGTTTGTTGCGGTGAACCTGCGCCAGAGTCGGGGATCACCTCTGGCGCAAGAGTTGAAAGCGCATTATTGGCCGGTTTTGACTCCGGCTCGGCGCCGGTGGTCGCCTCGCCGGTCAATTTTGAATCCAGCGCGGAGTCGGGGATCAAACCGATGGCCGGTTTTGAATCCGTTGGATCCGGGGGCCGCCGTCCCCAGGCACCGGGCACGCGCACACCAATCCCGGCTACCTTCAGGTATCCGGCCACGGTTTCGCGGCGGACTCCGGTTTCTCTTTCAATGCGCCGAAGCGACCATCCTAGTCGGCCGTGCGCGAGTACTTGTTGCTTTTTTTCTTCCGTCAAGACGTTGCTCATATCGACGGAGTGTATCCTCCGTCAGTCAACGTCCTGGGTCAGTTTGTCAGTTTCTCATCGGCCGGTTTTCAGCTGATCCCCGAGGAGAGGGCGCGAAACCGTTCAAGCTGGTTCTCATCCGCAATGATTGGCGCCGAGTTCTCCGGATGGCCAAGCCACCTGCCAAGCAATTCGAGTAGATCGGAGGATGGCCTTGAGCCCCGGACACGCAACTGCGCCGATTCGACTGCGAGCACATCGGCTAAAATGCAAAGATGAGTGAAGCAATAAAGGTTTGAAACCAGAGCTTGTTCTGGGTTGTCCGGAAATCGCGAAAAAGCATCGGAAATATCGTTTGCGTTGATGTAGAAACCTACGAAAGTACTCGGGCCAATATCCGAGTCGACCACAGGCCCGCACTCAACAATCAGCCGCTCGCTGAGCCGACGAAATAGCATAGTCTTGCCGCACCCGCGGGGACCCGTTATTACCGAGGTAATGTCGTGTTCAAGGATCTGCGAACGAGCAGGCAAACTTGGCACGAATAGCGAGCGCCATAGTCCCCAATTATCCCCGAGCATTTCGCTCACTTGGTAAGATCCCACTGAGAAGCCTGCACCACCCGCGCTCCCCAACGCAGTCTGAACAGTCTTGGCATCTTTCATACTGCCAGCATGGAGCTTGATCTCTGATAAAGCCTGCAATATGGCCAACGGCTTAGTCCGCTCGCTTTGTGTTGGTTCAGACAGCGTCTTTCGGAGTATTGCATTCATTCCTTGGATCAGTTGTCGATCACCGCTGTTTGCCTGTGCCCAATCAATCTTCTGCGTTACAGCATTTACGATTGAAGCGAGGCCTTCGTAGTCATCTTTTGGGGATGGCTTGCCGCTGGTGGCGCCGTATCCGAAATCCGACACCCAAATCGGAGCAACCGGGCGGTTATTGGCATCTAGTACAGTTTCGTCAGCGTTCCCGATCAGGATGTTTCCTGGATGAAGGTCACCATGTCGTGGAATCCCGCGACTTTGGCAGGCGTGGAGCACCCGCAGAATGGTCTCTACGATCGCAAGGAGGAAGCTGGAGGGAACGGACAAATAATCGTTAAGGGTGAGCTTTCGGCAAGCGTGCGTAACCAAAGAAATTTACCGCTCAGGCGGCAGCTTTCGCTGCCTGAGCGAAGTTTTCCCGGTAGTTCCACGGCATC
>JAYUEZ010000398.1:0-4079 GCA_043738965.1 Gammaproteobacteria bacterium | reverse complement strand
ACTCACACAGGGCATGGTGTGCAAGGAAACCTACTTTCGCGAAGCGGCCAACGGCAAGAAAACCTATTTCAATCCCGCCGCCGTCGAGGTCACGACGGACGAAAAAGGCCGCGCGGTGGCCGCGGTCTTGACCACCGATGGCCAACCCGTCGCGATCGGCGCCGTGGAGAAAATGTCGAAATCAAAGAATAACGGCATCGATCCCCAGACGTTGATCGATCGTTACGGCGCCGATACGGTGCGGCTCTACACCATGTTTGCAGCACCGCCCGAACAGACGCTTGAATGGTCCGACACGGCAGTCGAAGGCGCATTTCGATTTCTACGGGGGTTGTGGCGCTTAGTCCAGGCGCATGTCGCGAGCGGCGTAATCGCGCCGGCAACTGCCGCGACCGTTAGTGGTAAACCGATCCTGCAAGCTTTACGCCGCCGAATCCATGAGACCATCGCCAAGGTCACCGATGACATTAGCCGCCGGTATAAATTCAATACGGCGATTGCCGCGGTCATGGAATTGGTGAATGCCTTACAACGCGTTACCGAGCGCGATAGCGTGGCGCGGGCCGTGTTACAGGAAGGACTTGAAAGTTGCGTGTTGCTCCTCGCGCCGATCGTGCCACACTGCGCGGACGGCTTATGGGCCGCGCTTAAGAGTCCGACGGATTCCTTGCTCGATCACCCATGGCCACGCGTCGACGAAACGGCATTGGTGCGTAGCGAGGTGGAACTCGTGGTCCAGATCAACGGCAAGAAACGCAGTGTGGTGACTCTTGCCGCGGACGCGGATCAGGCCGAGATCGAAGCTGCGGCGCTCGCCGACTCCAATGTCGAGCGCCACCTTGAAGGTCAGACCGTGCGCAAAGTGGTCGTTATCCCCGGTCGGTTGGTGAACATCGTCGCGAATTGAAACGATGCGTAGGCTCGAACAGTTTCGCTTCAGTAGCCTCGTCGTGGGTCTCGCCGTGATCTTGAGCGGGTGTGGCGGCTGGTATCTACGTGGGACGGAAAATCCGTTATCGATTAAACGCGTGTTTATCACGCGGCCCGCCACCAATAGCTACCTCTATTCGTGGTTCGTGACTCAACTCAGCTACAACAACGTGCAAGTCGTCGCGCGCGCGCAGGCTGAAGCCGTGATCGAATTGCGCAACGAGCAATACGACCGTCGTGTGTTATCGGTCGATCCCGATACCGGTAAGGTGCGCGAAGTCGAATTGGGTCTACAAGTCGAAATGACGGTGCGGGGACCGACGGGTAATCTAATTTCACCGCCGGATACCGTGAGCTGGGTTAAGGATTTCGTGTTCGACGAGGGGTCCCTGCTCGGCACCGAAGAAGTCGAGATCACGTTGCGCAGTAAATTGGCCGAAGACGCTGCCCGCGCGCTGATGATCAGGCTTGAAACGATCGATTTCAAACATCCCGGGGCCGATGCAAGTTAAGCCCGACCGCGTGGCCGAGCAGCTGGGGCGCAAAGGGCTGCAGCGGTGTTACCTGGTGTATGGTCCCGAACCCTTGCAGGCCATGGAATGCGCCGATGCCATCCGGGTCGCGGCCCGTGCCGCCGGGGTCACCGAGCGCCTGGTGTTCGATGCCAGTACGAGCCCCGATTGGGCCGCGATAAAAGGCGCAGCGGCCAATCTTTCACTCTTTGCCGAGCAGCGACTCCTCGAGATTCGGTTGGGCGGCAAGAAACTCGACAAAGTCGGCGGCGAGTGCGTGCAGGCCGTGGTTTGTGACCCGCACAGCGCGGATTTCGTGTTAGTCACCGCCGACGCCCTCGACCGCACGCAACAAGCGAGCGCGTGGTTCAAGGCCATCGACAAGATCGGGGTGGTGATCGCCTGCCGCGATCTTGAATTTGGGCTGTACAAGATGTGGCTGTCGGCCCGGGCCACGGCGCGTGGGCTCAAGTTGAGCGCGGAAGCCGTGGATTATTTGGCCCTGCGCGCCGAAGGGAATCTGCTCGCGGCCGCGCAAGAACTCGATAAGTTAACCCTGCTCGCGGCGACCGGTGAACTCGACCTGGCGCAAACCAGGGTCGCGGTGGCCGATAGCGCGCGCTACGATGTGTTCCAATGTCTGGATACCGCAGTCGCCGGTGGCGCGGCGCGCGTGGTGCGCATGGTGCGTGGATTACGCGAAGAGGGCACTGAACCGATCGTTCTCGGCTGGAGCATCACGCGCGAGTTGCGCACTTTAGTCCGCCTCGCGGCGGCACAGGCAAGTGGCGCCTCTTTGGAGACGGCCTTGGCCGAAATGAACGTATGGTCGAGCCGGCAACCGATGGTGCGTCGCGCGCTGCAACGGTTGTCATTGGGGCGCCTCGCGGGGTTGCTTGACGCGAGTATTCGACTCGACCACCTTATCAAGGGCTATGGAATTGGCAATGTGTGGGATGAAATCGAATCGCTATACCTCGCGTTGGCGGGTGGTCCATGGTTGGGACATGAGTCGGGACCTGGCATGGCGCGCCCTTAGGAGTGCTTGAACGATGAGCAGTGTCGCGCCGGTGAGCGAGGTCGGCAACCTTTCCGATACCATCGCCTACATCACAGGGCTTGGGTTGGCCGCGCGCGCGGCCGCGATCACGTTAGCGCGCGCATCGACGCAAATGAAAAATACGGCGCTGCTTGCTATCGCCAACGAAATCGAAGCCCAGGCGCCAGCGATCTTGCACGCCAATGAACGTGATCTGGCCGCGGCTCAAGGTTTGGACGCGGCAATGCGCGATCGATTGAGCTTAAACGTCAACCGCGTCGCCGCGATGGCCGCCGGCGTGCGCGAAATCGCGGCTCTTCAAGATCCTATCGGCGAGATCCAGAACCTCGCGTTTCGACCCTCGGGAATTCAGGTAGGCCGCATGCGAGTGCCACTCGGCGTGGTGGGAATTATCTACGAAGCGCGGCCGAACGTTACCGCCGACGCAGCCGCGCTATGTCTCAAAGCCGGCAACGCCGTGATCTTACGCGGCGGCTCCGAAGCGCTCCATTCCAATCAAGCGATCGCGCGCTGCATTAGCTCAGGGCTTGGCGCGGCTGGGTTACCGATTACTGCGATTCAAGTGGTGGAAACCGCAGATCGCGCCGCGGTGGGCGCGCTGATTTCGAATCCCGCGTTGGTGGACGTGATCGTGCCGCGCGGCGGCAAGGGTTTGATCGAGCGCGTGAGTCGCGAAGCGAAAGTCCCAGTCATTAAACACCTGGACGGCGTATGTCATGTGTTTATCGACGCCGATGCCGACGCCGACAAAGCGCTCCGCGTCGCTTTCAATGCGAAATGCCAGCGCTACGGCACGTGCAATACGCTCGAAACCTTGTTGATCGCCGAGTCGTGCGCCGCGCGTATCTTGCCGCCGCTGTTCGCCCAATACCGCGCGGCGGGTGTCGAGCTCCGCGGTTGCGCAGCGACACGTGCCATCGACACCACCGTGAAGGTGGCGACCGAAGACGATTGGTATGCTGAATATTTGGCGCCGATTCTCGCGGTTCGCGTGGTGCGCGACCTCGATGAAGCCATGGCGCATATCCGCCAGTATGGCTCGCAACACACGGACGCGATCGTGACCGAGAATCACACCCGCGCGCAGCGCTTTCTGCGCGAAGTCGATTCGAGTTCGGTGATGGTGAATGCCTCGACTCGTCTTGCCGATGGGTTTGAGTATGGGCTCGGCGCGGAGATCGGCATCAGTACGGATAAGTTTCACGCGCGGGGTCCCGTGGGCCTCGAGGGATTGACCTCGCAAAAATGGATCGTGCTCGGCGATGGCCATGTGCGAAGCTAAGATCGCGCGCGATGCGAGGCTGCTCCGCGCTTGAGGTCGAGTGACATGCCAGAGACGCTCGGGTGGCGCGCCGCGCCGGTAGCTCGCTGTTGAGTACGGCGATTGGGATCCTCGGCGGTACTTTTGATCCCGTACACAACGGTCACTTACGCCTCGCCATTGAAGTTCGCGAAGCGTTAAATCTCGCGGAAATCCGCCTGATTCCCGCGTACCTTCCCAATTTACGCGTCGCGCCGCGGGCGAGCGCCGAGCAGCGTTTGGCGCTCCTCAAATTGGCGTGCACCGAACCCAGCCT
>JAYUEZ010000397.1:0-4081 GCA_043738965.1 Gammaproteobacteria bacterium | reverse complement strand
GCGCATGGTAGTCATGCAGCAACTCCATCACTTCCTCGGGTTCGGCTTGATCGGTAAAGGCGGTGAAGCCGCGCAGATCAAGGAACACCACACTGATCTCGCGGCGATGGGTTTTCAGCAGTTCTTCGCCACCAGCTAGGATCGCTTCGGCGAGCTGCGGCGAGAAAAACCCTTTCAAGCGCGATAGTTTTTCAAGCTGCGCGACTTGTGCATCAACCCGCGCTTCCAACTGATTGTTCCATTCCGCGAGCTGAGCTGCCTGCACTTTCACTTCGTCTTGCAGCGACTTGATCCGTAACAACGACTTCACGCGTGCCAGCAGTTCCGGTCGGTTGATCGGCTTGGAGACAAAATCATCTGCACCGGCTTCGATCCCATTCAGTCGCTCCTGTTGCGGATCGAGCGAGGTGCACAACACCACGGGCAGCAAGGCTGTCTCTGGATTGGCGCGGAGCCGGCGACAGACGTCGTAACCAGACAAGCCCGGCATCATGATGTCGAGCAACACTAAATCCGGCGGATCGCGCGCGATACTCGCAAGCGCTTCTTCGCCGTTCACGGCGGCCGTCGCGGCGTACCCTTTCGCGCCAAGCACATCCACCAGCAGCTTAACGTTCGCCGGTGTATCGTCCACCACGAGGATCTTGGGTAGCGATGGACTCATGGCGCGCGACCGTCGGCGCGTGATAACGCATAGACGTCGGCGAGATCCTGTGGTCGCGCGAGCGCTCGTTTGTTGGCGATCAGGCATTCACGGCCGAGCACTGGGACGACGACACCGGCCACGTTGATCTCCACTCGCGAAGTCCATGCGTCACCAAAATCGACGCCCGTGATGCTGGTCATCAAATCGATTCGCCGTGGTGGCAAACCAATCTGCACGACCGCTCCCGGCGCGGCAAAATCCTGCGGCCCAATTCCCAACGCTTCAACCGGGGCGCCAAATTCCGCGAGCGCCTGCCAGATGCGCGGAATGTTGTCCGGCGATGTTTCGACCCAGAGGTCGAGAGCGCCAGTCGCGCGCGGCACGCCATGCCCGGCGAGCGCGTGCGCGCCCACCACCAGAAAGCGGGCACCAGCCGCGCAAAGCGCACGCAAGATATCGAGGAAATCTTCGTTCAAGTAGCGGCCCTAGCGGTCAGTTGCCAAGGTCACCCGACGTATCGGCGCTTGGCAGCGTGGGTAATCTGGCAAAGGCCGACCGGTCATGGCCCAGGCATCGACGGCCAGTTGCCACATCATTTCGAGCGCTTGCTCCGGTGGAACCAATGGCACGGCGCTGTCCGCGGCCAAGGTCGTTCGCACTACCTTCCAGGCGCGTCGATTTGCGCGACGCTGAGTTATCGTAAGGTCTATCGTATTCATGGCGTGCGTTCGTCGGCAAGTCGCTTGATGGTCGCGACAAATTCTTTGAGGTTGATCGGCTTACTCAGAAAAGCATCGAAGCCGGCGGCGGTCACTTGGCTACGATCCGTCGGTGTCACCGAAGCGGTGAACGCAATCACCGGGATCTCTGCGGTGCGCGGATCAGCGCGAATTTGCCTGAACGCTTCGATGCCGTTGATCCCTGGTAGCTGAATATCCATCAATACCAGATCCGGTAAATGTTCCGTGGCCACGCATACACCGTCCTCGCCGGTGATCGCCTCCAGGGTTGCGTAACCCTTGGCCTGCAGGATATCGCGCGCCAGCTTCATGTTCTTGTCGTTGTCTTCAACGATGAGTATTTTCTTCATGTCACTATATACCGCGGCCGCCTTTGGTCATTAATAAATCGGATCTTCGTGAATTCGTGTGCGTAGTTTGTATTGTAAGTACGGAAAAGCGCAGCGCCTTCCGCCCTATCGAATGCATTATTCGTATGCCACGGCTGAGAGCGAACCCTGTGGGCCGCGGCAAACGCTAGACCGGAGTGTTGTGCAGGGAATAATGTTACGAGAACCGTCGCCAGCATCCGGCGGAAGGCGCTACGCTTTTCCGCCCTACGACGCTGTTTTAATGACATATATAAGCGGCAGTACCTTGACGGAGGGGGAATTAAATTCCTCACGCTTGCCTCGGAATCGTAAACGTAAAGGTCGATCCCTCGCCCGGCATGCTTTGCACACTGAGCGTCCCACCATGTAATTCGACAAAACGCTTGGTCAGCGCGAGGCCGAGGCCGGTGCCTTCCTGCTTATTGGTGTAATGACGCCCCACCTGTTTGAACTCCTCGAACACGGTGGCTTGATCTTCCGGCGCGATGCCGATGCCGGAGTCGCGCACTGCGACCGCTAAGACATCGTCGTCCACGATGCTCGCGCGCACCTCGATGCGCCCACCATCCGGCGTGAACTTCACTGCGTTGGACAGTAGGTTCAGCAAGATCTGCTTGAACTTGCGCTCGTCCGCGCGGCGTTCTCCAACTTCCGGTGCGACTCCAACGCTAAGATCAATTCCATGCTGGGTTGCGCGTTCGCGGATCAAGATCATCGCGTTCGAGATCGCCACCGGCACTTCGAAGCTCGAGAGGTCGAGTTCCATGCGTCCCGCTTCGATCTTCGAGAGGTCGAGGATATCGTTGATTAACGACAGTAGATGCTTGCCGGACGTAAAGATATCCTTGAGGTAATCGTCCTGCTTCTCGTTGAGCTCGCCGAACATGCGTTCAATCAGCACTTCGGAGAAGCCGATGATCGCATTCAACGGCGTGCGCAGTTCGTGCGACATGTTGGCGAGGAATTCGGATTTGTGCCGGTTGGCGGCTTCGAGCTGGCGGCTCTTGTTTTGGATTTCGTGGAAAAGGCGAGAGTTCTCGATCGCGATTACGGCTTGATCGCGAAACGACTCGGCCAGTGCGACTTCTTTATCGCCGAAGGCGCCAGTCCGATGGCTGACCAAAGTCAGTAAACCAATACACTCACCGTGTCGTAACAACGGCAAATACAGTGTCGAGTTCACGCCGAACCGAGTCCGGATGTTGAGCTCGTGGGCGGGAAGTTGAATGGCCGACCAGTCCGGCAAGTGCAAGGTTGCCTTGTCCACAATGGCGCGGGAGGGGAAATTGGCGTGTGGGTCGAGGGGCATTGTGACGCGTCCGAGTTCCGGCGCCAGGCCATCAATCGTCGCGGCAACCTCCGTCCAGACCGTCGTGTCGTCACAGCGCATCACGAAAGCCATATCGCAGTCGAGCAGCCTCACTGCGGTGACCACAATGGCATCGAATACCGGCGTCACATCGGTTGGTGAACTACTGATGATGCGCAAAATGTCGGCGGTCGCGGTCTGCCGGGCGAGCGCGTCCTGCGTTTCGTTGAACAGGCGCGTGTTCTCCAGCGCAATTGCGGCCTGGTCACCAAACGTGCGCAGCAAGGAAACTTCGCGCTCATTGAACGGGCGCACATCCAAGCGTCGCAGAAGAATAGTGCCGAACGGCTTGCCTTCGCGGAATAGGGGTGCGACAACGATGGAGCGATGCCCCAGGCGCATTGCATACTCATAGCCGCGCGGAAATTCCGCCTGCTCGGCATGCATGTCCGCGACTTGCACGGTAGCTCGGTCGATGATCGCGCGGCCGGAAGTGGACTGGCGATCGATCGGCAGCAATTCCAACGAAATCGCTTGAATCGCCGTAGGGCCACCGGACGCGACGTGACGCAGTCCGTCACCCTCGATCAAGAAGACTGAGGCGGAAGACGCATCGCACAGCCGCACCGCGTGCTCTGCGATAACCTCGAGCACTGGTTTCACATCAGTGGGAGACTCGGTGGTCACGCGCAGGATGTCGCTGATGGCGGTTTGTTGCTCGAGCGCTTCCTTCGTCTCATTGAACATCCGCACGTTCTCGATGGCGATAACGGCCTGGTCGGCAAACGATCGCAGTACATCGACCAGTTGATCTGGAAACGTGCCGATTTCTGGTCGGATCACCATGAGCGTCCCGAGCACGCGGCCTTCGCGCAGCAAAGGAACTGCGAGCCCACTCCGCGCGCGGTCATCGTCGGTAAGCGGAATTCGAAAATCCGGATCGAGGAAAAAATCCGGAATCTGGACCGGCGCGCGCGCGAGTACCGCGCGACCGTTCAAGGTGCCGCTGGTGGGG
>JAYUEZ010000396.1:0-4084 GCA_043738965.1 Gammaproteobacteria bacterium | reverse complement strand
CATGGACCGCATGATCTTTCTCGCCATGTCCGCCGCGCGGCAAATGCTGAACGGCCAAGCCGTCGCCGCGCATAACCTGGCGAACGCAACCACCACGGGTTTTAAGGCGGATTTCAACGCGTATCGGGCGATGCCGTTATTCGGCGCTGGGTATCCGTCGCGCGTCTTTGCGCTTGCCGAGCGTCCGGGAATTGATCTCGCTCAGGGCTCGATCGAAAGCACCGGCAACGATCTCGATGTCGCGCTGAATGGACCAGGAATGTTCGTGGTGCAAGCACCCGATGGCAGCGAAGCCTACACACGAGCCGGTGATCTAAAGCTTGATAGCGCAGGACTTTTGACCACGGGCAGCGGCGCGCCGATTCTAGGCAACGGCGGTCCGATTGCATTGCCGCCGTCAGAGGCCATCGTCATTGGCACCGATGGCACGATTTCCATTCGCCCGCTCGGACAGCAGGCCAATACCTTGGCGCAGGTGGATCGACTACGCCTGGTCAAACCTGATCCGGCGAATTTGATGAAAGGCGCGGATGGTTTGTTTCGCAGCAAGGATGGCACGCCAGCGCCACCGGATGCGGCGGTCACTGTCACTTCGGGTGCGCTGGAGCGCAGCAATGTCAGCCCGGTGGGTGAAATGGTGCAGATGATCGAAACCGCGCGTCGCTACGAACTCGCGGTGAAAGCGATGCACACCGCCGAACAAATGGACGAAGCAGGTGCGCGCGTACTGCGTCTCGCCTAATCCGATAGGAGATCCCCCGGCTTTGCCGGGGAGGCAAAAGTAATTTTGAGGAAACTTCATGGCATCTGCATTACACATCGCAAAGACTGGTCTCGACGCGCAGCAAACTCGCATGTCCGTGATCGCGAACAATCTTGCCAACGTGAGTACCACCGGGTTCAAGAAGAGTCGCCCCGCGTTCGAGGATTTGCTTTACGAAACGGTGCGTCAGCCAGGCGCGGCGTCGTCGCAGAATACGGAACTCCCGTCAGGTTTGATGCTCGGCACCGGTGTACGCACCGTGGGCACTGGCAAAATCTTTACCCAAGGGAGCTTGACGGCCACCGACAATTCATTGGACATGGCCATTCAAGGCCGTGGCTTCTTTAAAATCCTGATGCCCGATGGTTCGACTGGTTACACGCGTGACGGCGCGTTTTCGATGAATTCACAAGGGCAATTGGTCACGTCTAACGGGTACCAGCTCGATCCGGCGATCACTATTCCGGCCGAGACGTTGAGCATTACCGTCGGCACCGACGGCACGGTCTCGGCGTTGGTCGCAGGCAGTAATGCGCCGACGCAGGTCGGAGCGGTGCAGCTCTCTGATTTCATCAATCCGCAAGGCCTGCAAGCGGTTGGCGACAATCTCTACAAAGAAACCGTTGCAAGCGGCAGTCCCCAGGCGGGCACGCCGGGTTTAAACGGCACCGGCACGCTAATTCAGGGCAATTTAGAAGGCTCGAATGTCAATGTGGTCGAAGAACTGGTGAACATGATCGAGACCCAGCGTACCTACGAAATGAATTCAAAAGCGATCAAAACCGTCGACGAAATGCTGCAGTTCGCAACGCAGAATCTCGGTCGCTAAGCCTAAGAGGGGACCATGATGTACCAGATCTCAGCTGCGTTATTCAATCTACCAACATCGCTAAAAGTGGTGCGCTTAGTATTGGTGCTCGGTGCGCTCGCCGCGCTGCAGGCGTGTTCGTCGATGCCGCAACGCGATCCGCAATTCGCCGCGTCGTATCCCGCGCCGCTCGAGGTCCCACAACAGCGCCAAGCGGCCTCCGGTTCGATTTACCAAGCCGGTTACGACATGGCCTTGTTCGGCGATGTTAAAGCGCGGCGCGTGGGCGACATTCTTACCGTGCGCCTGATTGAATCGACCAAAGCCACCAAGGCCGCGAGCAACGACATCAGCAAGGATCAAACGTCACAGCTCGATAACCCCAAAATATTGGGCGCGAGCCCGCAGTTTGGCTTGCCTGGGATCCTGCCGCTCGATATCACCAGCGGCAATACCTTGGCATCCAAGCTGAGCTCGAAGCACGCCTTCAAAGGCAAGAGTGCCACCGATCAGAACAACAGTTTGACCGGCGATATTACGGTCACCGTGTCTGATGTATTGCCCAATGGTAATTTGATCGTGCGTGGCGAGAAACGGCTCAATCTCAATGCCGGAAATGAATACGTGAAGATTTCCGGCATCGTGCGGCCGATCGATATCCAGGCCAACAACACCGTGCCGTCGACCAAGATCGCGGATGCGACCATTGTCTACAACGGCGATGGCGCGGAATCCGATGCCAGCAAGATCGGCTGGCTCGCGCGCTTCTTCGTCAGTGCGCTGGTGCCATTTTAATAAATTGATAAAGAGGGGAATTCCATGTTGCGCAAACTCATCATTGTCGTCGTCGGGTTGCTGAGCCTGAGTGGTCTCGCCCGGAGCGCGCAGGCCGAGCGCGTGAAGGATCTTGCGACCGTCGCCGGCGTACGGGATAACCAATTGGTCGGCTACGGTTTAGTAGTGGGTCTCGATGGCACGGGCGATCAAACCAGTCAAACCCCCTTCACGGTGCAGAGTATTAAAAACATGCTGCTTCAACTCGGCGTGACGGTGCCGGAAAACGTGAATCCCCAGCTCAAAAACGTGGCGGCGGTGATGGTGCATGCGACCTTGCCAGCGTTCGCCAAGGCGGGTGGCACGATTGACGTTACCGTGTCCTCGATGGGTAATGCCAAGAGTCTACGGGGTGGCAGTCTGATCATGACGCCGCTCAAGGGTGCGGATGGCAGCGTCTATGCAATGGCGCAAGGCAATTTGGTGGTGGGCGGTTTTGGCGCGGAAACCAAGGATGGCTCGAGCATTTCGGTGAACGTGCCAAGCGTTGGCCGCATCCCGAGTGGCGCGACCGTCGAGCGCGAGGTCGCGAGCCCATTCCTGACGAGTCCTGAGCTGACGTTGAATTTGCATTCACCTGATTTCACCACGGCCACGCGCATGGCGCAGGCGATCGACAAAATGCTCGGCGCCGGTTCCGCGACCGCGCTTGACGGTTCATCGGTACGAGTTACGTCACCGGCCGATCCAAATCAACGCACGTCGTTCATGGCGATTGTTGAGAATATCGAGGTCGCGCCCGGCGAAGCGGCGGCCAAGGTGGTGATTAATTCGCGCACCGGCACGGTGGTTATCGGGCAGAACGTGCACGTGACCGCTGCGGCCGTCACGCACGGTAGTTTAACGGTGACGATTTCGAATGATCCGATCGTAAGTCAGCCCGGCGCGCTGTCGGGTGGTTCCACCGCCGTGGTGCCCAACTCGCAGATCGATGTGAAGCAGGAGAAAAACAAGATGTTCCTGTTCAATCCCGGCGTCTCACTCAACAATATCGTGGAAGCGGTGAATCACGTAGGCGCGGCGCCCGGCGATCTAGTCGCGATTCTGGAAGCTTTAAAAGAGGCCGGCGCGCTAAAAGCAGAACTAATCATCATTTAAACGGGGCGAGCACCGGCAAGGCGGCAATTCTTGCCGCCGCGATTGCAGTTCCCCTCTCCCGCAGTGGGAGAGGGGGAAGGTAATTCTCGGGATTAAGCACCTTTTTACCCCGAATCGCCTTATTTCTCCCGCTGGAAACGCCATCGACGTTGTGTGCTCGTCCAAACGTTCTTGCGGCCAGTTGTGAAATGGCGGAAGCGCGATGTTTGGCATCCCCTGTGCATTATCCAGATCAATTAGAATCGTGATCGACTCTTTAAGCGCATGAAAACCCCCACGGCGAGTGCCTATACCGATTTCCATCGCTTCTCCGCGTTGCGGACCGAAGCGAGTAAAGATCCGAAAGCCGCGCTCAATAAAGTGGCGAAGGAGTTCGAGGCGATGTTCGTGCAACTGATGTTGCAGAGCGCGCAGAACGCGACGCCACAGGACGGGGTGTTCGAGAGCAACGAAACGGGGCTTTATCGCGAGATGTTCGACAATCAAATCGCGTTGAGCGTGGCAGAGCGTGGCACCTTGGGCTTCGCTGATTTACTGCAACATCAGTTGCCGCAAGCGGCCGCCGCGAACGATGGGCCGGT
>JAYUEZ010000395.1:0-4091 GCA_043738965.1 Gammaproteobacteria bacterium | reverse complement strand
ACGCGGTGATGATCTGCACCGGGGCGATGAGCGCGATCGCCAATTGCATTTCACGCGCCCGCTTCCCGAGCGAAGAATGGCGCCAAGCCACCGCGTCGATGGGTAACGGCGGCAACGCGCCCGTGATCGCGGGCACTTCGCAATGGCACATGCCCTTTGCCGACATGATCGCCTACACCATTAACACCGAAGGCCAGGGCGCACGCTGCACGCATGACGGCATGGATGCGTATGGCTTTCCGTGGTGTGCGTTCGGTCGCGCGCCGAATGTCGAGAACATGGAAAATGAATTTCCAATGTTGGTGCCCTTTAGCCAGCATTGGCCGGATTCCGGCGGCCACGGTAAATATCGCGGGGGCTGCGGCACGGCGCAATTTTGGTCGGCGCACCACGTGCCGATGCTGTTCTTCCTGGCGATTGCGGATAACAGCACCGTCCAGACCCCGCAACCGCTATTCGGTGGCTACGCGCCACCCACCGTGCCGGGGTTGTCGATCAAGGACACCAAGATCTCGGAATTGATGCAGCACTTGGAAAACAAGACGCTCGATTTCCTAAGCCTCGTCAAAGGCGAATTCGGCGAACTCACTACCGAACCTTTTGGTCGCGCGGCACGTCCGATCGAGGGCGACAAAACGATTTCGATTCTGATGTCGACTGGCGGTGCCGGTTATGGCGATCCGCTTGACCGCGATCCCTTGTCCGTGCAAAAAGATTTGATTGCAGGGCTGTGTTCAGAATTCAGTGCGCGCGAAATCTACCAGGTCGCGTGGGATGCAGCGCGCGAGCGCGTTGACTTGGTCGCGACTGAAGCCCTGCGCGCTGACGCGCGGCTTCTGCGCCTAAAGCGCGGCGTGCCGTATCACGAGTTTGAGCCGTCGTGGCTTAAGCGCCGACCGCCGGAGGACGCGCTGTCACTCTATGGTTCGTGGCCAGACGCCAAACCGCTTGCGCCGGTGTATCGACCGTAAGCGGTCGCGGACAAACCGGTACGGCGATGATAGTCAAACCCGCACGCAAAAGAGTCCAAGCCGTCGCGCTGGGGCGCGGGGCGACTGAGCGCGTTATCGGCCCACTCGCGTTTGAGACCGCCGCGCAAATTTCCGCGCGTCCGATCGACGAGTTTCGTACTGACCCCACACAACTCGCGAATGGACTCAATGAATTTCAACGCGCGACCGCTACCGACTTTATTTGTTGCGCATTGGCGAACGAGTTGGAACTCTCCTCGAGCGGTGGTGTGTTAACGCTTGAATCCTGGCTGGCACCGGGGCAGCGGTTGTACGCCAGTCTCGAAGCTTGTAAGCGCTTGCGAATAACGGTGGGTGATAACGTCGCGTTACTGGTGGGACTTACGGGGCCGGCGACGCTCGCGGCGCAGTTCAGCGCGCCGCTCAGTGTGGTGAGTGAGATTTTCATCGCGCTGGTCAAACTGTTTTGCGAAGCCGGCGCGGATATAGTTTTGGTGATTGACCCCACAAGTTCGAACGCCGATACCAACGTGAATGACACGCTGCGCACGGCCAGCAACATCGCGCGCTTTCACCGCGGCTTGACCTTGGGCTGGGATATCGCGTCGCCGCTGCCGCAACCACAGCGTGTGCCGCTCGCGGATCCGGTGGTCGCCGGCGCCGGGATCACTACCACCGACACCCTCATCGCGGCCGACGCGAGTATCGAAGCCGTGCGCCAGTGGATGACCTTTACCGCTGGCAGTTCCACATGACCAAGCCCTACTGGAACGCAGAGGCGGAAACGCTAGCCCCGGCTGCGTTGCGCGCCTTGCATACCCAAAAGCTGCACACCGCACTGAACTACGTCGCGACCCATTCAAAATTTTATCAAGCAAAATTTGCAGCCGCTGGTGTTGCACCTAAGAACTTCGCCACCCTCGAAGACTTGGCGCGCTTTCCGTTCACCGAGAAAAGTGAACTGCGCGAAAGCCAGCTCCGCGACCCGCCGTTCGGCGAGCATCGCGCCTGCGCTAGCGAGAAAGTTCGTCGCGTGTACTCAACCAGTGGCACCACGGGCCGCCCGACCTATATTGGGTTGACTACCCACGACATCGCCCAATGGCGCGAGGTGGCCTTACGCGCCTTTTGGGCATCGGGCTTGCGCCCCGGCGCGATCATTCCGGTGGTGGTATCGCCCTTCGTCGTGGCGGCTTCGTACGCCGACGCGTTCGAGACCGTCGGCACCTGCATCCCAATCGGCGTCAATATGACCGATCGTTTGATCGATGCGTTCCGCTTTGCGCGTGCGAATACCTTGCTCTGTACGGCGTCGTATCCCTTGCACTTCGCCGCCGCACTCCAACAGCGTGGCATCGATCCTAAAACCTTGGGACTCAAACTCATTTTCGCCGGCGGTGAGCCGGGCGCTTCGATCCCCTCGGTGCGTCAACAAATAGAAAGCACCTTTGCGTGTCGCATGTTGGAAGTCTCGGGCAACGGCGATTACAGCGCGATGGCCTGGGGCGAGTGCGAGCAGCGGCTGGGCATGCATTTTTGTGGGCAAGGCTTGATTCATCCCGAGCTCATCGAACCTGACACGGGTCGCGTCATTGACATCGTCCCCGGCGCGCAAGGCGAGCTGGTGTGTACCAGCCTTGACCGTGAATGCATTCCGCTCGTGCGCTTTCGTACGCGCGATCATGTCGTCGTTACCCACACGGCGTGCGCCTGCGGACGAACCGGATTCGGGATTCGCATCATCGGCCGTACCGACGACATGCTGATTGTGCGCGGCGTGAATGTTTATCCGTCGGCGGTGCGCGATGTGATCGCGAGCTTCACGCCGCAGACGACCGGGGTCATCGAAATCCAATTGCACAAGCCACCGCCCGAGGGCTGGGAACCCCCGCTGCAGATCAAGGCTGAGCATTCAAATTCAACCGGCGTCGATAAGCTTGTCAACCTTAAAAACGAAATCGAAGCGAAGCTGCGTGAGAAGTTAATTTTTCGAGCGGAGCTAGAATTGGTGCCCGAAGGCTCACTGCCCCGCTATGAATATAAAGCGAAATTAGTGCGCAAAGTCTACGAGGCCTAAGTACCGCAGCCTCAGCGCGCTGTTTTTATAGAGAGTGCTTTTGTCGCAGCGGATTTATCCGCGAATGAACGGCCGAGACGGTATCATGGCGGCATGCAAACTCCTCGAATAGTCCTCAAGTCCGGCCGCGAGAAGGCGCTCCTTCGCCGCCATCCGTGGATTTTTTCCGGCGCCGTCGCGCGCACCGAAGGCACGCTGGAATCGGGAACCACCGTGCGGATCGACGCCGCCGACGGCCGTTTCCTCGCGTGGGCCGCCTACAGCCCCGTCTCGCAAATCAGCGCACGGGTGTGGAGCTTTGATGAAGCGCTACCGCTCGATCGCGCGCTGATTGCAGAGCGAGTTACCGCTGCCGTGGCGCGTCGCGAACGCTGGTTGCCGGAGGCGCGTGCGTTACGGCTGATTCATGCCGAGTCCGATGGCCTGCCAGGCGTGATTTGCGATCGTTACGGTCAACAGCTAGTGGTGCAATTATCGAGCGCGGGCGCCGCGCATTGGCGCGAAGAGATCGCCGATGCGCTAATCACTGCCACCGGCTGCGCGCAGATCTATGAGCGCTCGGATTCCGACGTTCTCGAACTGGAAGGCATTGCGCCGCGAGTGGGTCCGCTGCGCGGCGATGCCCCGCTCACTACCACCCCAATCGTCGAGCACGGCTTAAGTTTCGCGGTCAGTGTTATCGACGGACATAAGACCGGGTTCTATCTCGATCAGCGCGACAACCGCCACCTCGTTCAACAGTATAGCGCGGTCGACGAGGTGCTCGATTGTTTTTGCTATACCGGCAGCTTCACGGTTAACGCGTTGGCCGGTGGCGCGAAACATGTCACGGCCATCGACAGTTCGGCCGCCGCGATCGCCGCTGCCGCGGTCAACGTTAGTCTGAACGGCGCGTATGCGGAACGCGTGGACTGGATTGAGGACGATGTATTCAAACGTTTGCGGCGGCTGCGTGACCAAGCGCGCACCTTCGATTTAATCATTCTCGATCCACCGAAATTCGCGCCCACCGCCGCGCTCGCCGAACGCGCCGCGCGCGGCTA
>JAYUEZ010000394.1:0-4091 GCA_043738965.1 Gammaproteobacteria bacterium | reverse complement strand
TGGACCAGTCCCGAAGCGTTCAAGGCCTTCGGGACTAAGACCGGGCAGGCGGCGGCGATGGAACTGCTCGAGGACGAGAAAAATTTCATCGACCTGCCAAACTCTCCGCTGTGGTTTGCCTACGAGTACCCGCAGGTGAACCCGACCGAGTACATGGTGGCGACCGAACACAGTCCGCTGGTGAAACTATTTTTCTGTTTGCGACACCTAAATAGTCAGAGCCTCGATGAAGCGCAGTTGTACTGGCGAACCAATCATGGACCGCTCATTCGCAGCGTCTCCACCGGCTTTCGCATGCAGCGTTACCTGCAGGTTCACGCCTATCAGAGTGGCCTTGAGGCACAACTGACCGGACCGCGTGGCACCAAGGCAGCGCCGTACACCGGCCACGCCGAGGCCTGGTTCAACCGCGCCGATTTATTGACGATGGCAACGGTGCCGGAAGCCGCGCGGGCGATGGAACTCGCGATCGAAGACGAGACCAAGTTCATCGACTTCCCACGCTCGGCGATGTGGATTGGCAAGGAGCGGGTGTTTGTTGATCGGAGATGAAGCATTTTCCCCAACGCTATTTTTGCGACGGGGATCACAAAGGCGCCATAACCGCGCGACGTAGCGCCCGCGTGATCGTCTCGAATTGGCGACGTTGTACCCCGGCTTTCGTGGCGCGCGGTACTTGTCTGCCGCTTCGTTTCATCACTTACGGCTAGTCAATCCCTCCTCCACAGCGCGGCTGAACGGCGCTTTGCGATCGAGCGCACAACACTTCGTCGACTCCCTGCGACACGCATCGCACTTCCGCGCTAAACCCTGATGCGCGCCTGCTATTGGCACCGCGCTTGCACTTCTTTCGGTAGCGATATCGCTGCAATACCGGAATCAGGAATTCAACATGAAGTTGGCGGAACTGGCAAAAATCGGCGTGATTGGACTGTCGATGACGGCGATCAAGGTGGATGCCGCGACGTTGAATCAGACTTTTGCGAATGACTTTGATACCACGTCGATCTACTTGTGGTCGGACGCTCCCGGCAACATGAGTTTTGCCGCAGTTGGTTTCGGCTCAAATATGACAACCTGGTCGGTGCAATCGAACACCGGAGCGCAGTTGGTGCTAGCCGGTTCCACCGTTGCGCCCGGCGCCGGGCGCTTTAACGTGACCATGAACTTCACTACCACGCCATTCACCATGCAATGGGCCGAGGTGTTCTTCAGCGGTGGGTTCAATGTCGTACGTGGCGCCGGCACGCTGACTTACCAGAGCGCGGGCTGGAGCAACGCGAATACCTTTACGCATCTCGCCGACATTCCGCAACAATTCGGTGCCGCGGCGGTTCCGTTGCCGAGCTCCCTGATGCTGTTATTGTCGTCATTGCTCTTTGTGCCGTTGGCCAAGCTGCGCGAACGCCGCGCCGCCTGAAATCGGCATCCTCCGTTGCTAGCTAGGCGGCCACGTTCGTCCGCCAGTGGCCACGCGCCATCACCTCGATCCGCAATTGAATATTCGCGCTGGCCGCGGTTGACTAGTCGTCAATCAACCGAAGGCAGCTGGCGCGAATCATGCATGTTTGGATGACATCCAATTCACGTTCTCGCATCCCAGCTCAATCCTCGGGATGCTGTTTGAATTTATTCAGTACCTCGCTGCCTATCAGACGCCTTAACAATCGAATTCTGAATTCGAGACGTAATTTTTAGATCGCGATCTGTCCGTGTACTCATGCGCTGTGGCGTAATGAAGCCTAGTGCTCGCATGCTGCAATTGTTACAGTCCTTCTATCGCAGCAGGAGATTTCGCATGCAGCGCAGGACGATTTTCGACGTAAATTTCTCGTGTATCACGCTAATTCTGATGCTATCGATGCGAATGGCGCACAGTGCCGGCGGTTACTTTGCGCTTGGCTATGGTCCCCTCGCGCGCCAAATGGCCGGTGCGACAACGGCACTTGCCGGGGACGCGTATGCGGGTTCGTCGAATCCCGCAAAATGGTTTCGCGCGGGTAATCGATTCGATGTTGGCGCGGAATTCTTCATGCCTTATCGACGCATCGAGCGCTCGGGATCACACAGCGTGTACGACTTCGCAACCACCAGCGCCAACGATGTGTTCGTTATTCCCGAAGGTGCCTACAGCCATCGCCTAAATGCGCGATTGGTGTGGGGGGTTACCATTTATGGCAACGGGGGACTCGACACCGAGTACCGGGGCAATAACGGTGTCGCTGGCACCAACTTCGCGCCTGCCGTCTGCGGCAATAAACCCGCTAACTTTCTACTAGGGTGTGACAAGCTCGGCGTGGATATTCTGCAATTAGTGATTGCGCCAGGCGTGGCTTATGAATACGCGCCCGGTTATTCGATAGGCATCGCGCCGTTGATAACCCTGCAGCGATTCGAAGCGTATGGATTGCAGGGCTTCTCGGCCTTTTCCAGTCATCCCACGGATGTGACGAACCGCGGTTGGGATTGGGCACTGGGCGCTGGCGTGCGCGTCGGCTGGATGGGTGAGTTAACGCCGTGGCTGTCGCTCGGTGCGGCCTACGCCACGCGCATCTACATGGGCAATTTTAGCCATTACGAGGGATTGTTGGCGGAAGGCGCGTTCGATATCCCAGAGAATTTCTCGCTCGGCTTGGCACTCAAACCGTTCGTGCCACTCACCATCACCTTTGACTACCAGCGGATCAACTTCGGCGATGTGCCGGCCACCGGTAACGGGGTGTTGAACTCCTTGTTGGATCCCGGGCAGCACGCGTTGGGGACCAGCGGCGGATCTGGATTTAATTGGGCCAATCAAGATAACTTTCGGATCGGCGCCGCGTACGCGATTACGCCTGGTCTTACCGTGCGTGGCGGCTACGCGTACGGCGCCCGACCGCAGCGCGACAACGGCCTCAATTCGGTCACGCTGAATATGCTTGCCCCCACCGCTGAACAACAAGTTAGCACCGGCTTTAGCTGGCAACCGAACACCGAACACGAATTCCATTTTTCGTACAGCCGCTTTATCGCACCGACCTATGGCGGACCCTCGGCGACGCGTCTGCTCGGTATCGGCGGCGTCGAACGCGTCTCGGCGTATGTGAATACGGTGATGCTTGGGTGGTCGTGGCGGCGTTGAGAAGATAATCGCGATCTTTTCATTGGCTGTGCGCGCAATGCCGCCAAAAATATGCTGGGTTGTGTGCTATTGCGTCTCGACCAGCGCCGCGCATCACGATGAAACTCGAACCACCGACGCGGACGTCCGTTTCAACGATTGGCGTGGTCCACGGTCGCGGGGTAAACCATTGCTTGAGCAGCGCGGGGGTCGGTCCATGCTTTGAATACTTGTTCGCGCGGGGCTTTGATGAGGCGCGTGAGGATTAAATCGGGATCTTCGACGGTGGTGGTATTCATGGGGCTCTCCTCTAGCTAGAGCGTTTTGTGGCAACCCGCCACGCGGTCAGCATGGCGACGAAAAAACATCCGGCGATGGCGTAGAACACGGCTGCATAGTGGCCGTGGTCGAGCATTTTGCCAAACACCACCGGCCCCACGGCAATGCCTAAATCCAAACCCGAATACACCACGCCATAAACGCGCCCACTCGCCCCGCGCGGCGTAACCGAACGGATCAGCATGTCGCGCGAGGGCCCCGCAAGACCACTGCCGAAACCCATCACAACGATGCACACGAGCGCCAGGGTGGCGGGCAAGACGCCGACGCCGATGAGGATCGCCGCGGTGATCGAGAGCGCGAACGCGAGCGTGATATTGCGTTCGACCGCGCGCCCGCGCAGTAACAACCAGCCGCCGGCCAGCATGCCGGTCGCGCTCGCGAGCATGTAGAGCGTGACACAGAGCGCGGCATTCGCGACCGTCAGGCCGTACAACGCCGTGAAAATGGTCGGCGCGAAATTCTGCACGCCGCTGGCCGCGGCGGCGACGATGCAGAAAAAGGCGAAGCACCACCAGATGGCAGTCAAACGCAGAAAGCCGAATTGGGTATTGGCCGCGGTCGGCGTGGTTGCCGCCGTTTCGGAGGGCGTGCGTCGAATGAGATCCCGGTTACCCATGAGTAATGCCGCCACTAGCAGCGGCAGACCAGC
>JAYUEZ010000393.1:0-10842 GCA_043738965.1 Gammaproteobacteria bacterium | reverse complement strand
CCGGCGGTTGAGGTGACGGCCAACATCATCGGTTCCGCACCCGCCATGCAAGAAGTATTTCGTGCGATTGGCCGGCTTTCGAAATCCCATATGACGGTGTTATTGACCGGTGAATCGGGAACGGGCAAAGAACTCGTCGCGCGTGCCCTGCATCGACATTCGCCACGCGCAAATAAGCCCTTTATCGCGCTTAACACCGCGGCGATTCCGCGCGATTTGTTGGAGTCCGAGTTGTTCGGACATGAACGTGGTTCATTTACTGGCGCAACCGGGAGTCGCGTGGGGCGCTTCGAACAAGCGGACGGCGGCACATTGTTTTTAGATGAGATCGGCGACATGCCGGCTGAGTTGCAGACGCGTCTGTTGCGCGTTCTCGCGGAAGGTGATTTTTACCGTGTCGGTGGGCATCAGCCCGTGCACGTGGATGTGCGGGTCATCGCGGCGACTCATCAAGATCTCGAACGCCGTGCACAGGAAGGTGTGTTTCGCGAAGATCTATTCCATCGCCTCAACGTGATTCGGCTGCAATTGCCGCGGTTGCGGGACCGCACTGAAGACATCGCTGAACTTGCCAATCATTTCTTGCGCGTCACCGCCCAAGAACTGGACATCGAACCGAAACGATTTTCACTGGGGGCGCTAGAGACGTTGCGAGCCAACGCCTGGCCGGGTAACGTGCGGCAATTGGAGAATGTGTGCCGCCGGGTCAGCATCATGGCGCCCACGCAAATCATCGAGCTCGGGGATCTGCCCAAGGAATTTCTCGAAGTCGCGAACAGCAATGCCGTCTCTAACGATCGTCTCTGGCACGATTGGGAATTGGCGCTCCGCCGTTGGGCGGAACATCACGCGGCGAATTCAGAAACGCCAATCTTGGACGAGGCGCTGCCGAAATTTGAGCGCACGATGATTCTGGTCGCGCTCGCGAAAACTCAGGGTCGCCGCCATGACGCGGCGCGCTTGCTGGGTTGGGGACGGAACACGTTGACCCGGAAGATCAAAGAACTTGGCTTAGATGTCTGAATCCGGTTTACGCATCGTTCAGCCAGCGCGCGACCTGTGGCGCGAAATAAGTCAGTACCCCGTCCGCGCCGGCGCGCTTACAGGACAGCAGCACTTCAAGCACGATGGCGCGTTCTTCCAACCAACCGGCTAGGGCGACGGCTTTTATCATCGCGTATTCGCCGCTTACTTGATAAACATAGGTAGGCATTTGAAAGGTGTCTTTTACACGGCGCACGATGTCGAGATACGGCAAGCCGGGCTTGATCATGACCATGTCCGCGCCTTCGTTGATATCGAGTGCGACTTCACGCAGCGCTTCGTTGCTATTGGCGGGATCCATTTGATAAGTCTGCTTGCCGCCTTTGCCGAGACTGGGCGCTGAACCCACCGCGTCACGAAACGGCCCATAAAACGCCGAAGCGAATTTCGCGGAGTAGGCGAGTAGGCGAGTGTTAACGAAGCCGTCGTGTTCGAGCGCGGCGCGGATCACGCCGACACGGCCGTCCATCATGTCCGACGGCGCAACCACATCGACACCCGCGCGCGCCTGTGACAACGCCTGCTTGACCAGTGTTTCGAGTGTCGCGTCATTCAGTACATAACCGGTCGCGTCGGTAACGCCGTCATGTCCATGCGTGGTGAAGGGATCGAGCGCGACGTCGGTTATCACACCGAGTTCGGGCACGGCATTTTTAATCGTTTGGATGGCGCGTTGAGTAAGCCCGTCCGGGTTATACGCTTCGCGTCCGTCGTCGGTCTTCTTGCCGGGTGGCGTGACTGGAAACAGCGCGACCGCGGGGATGCCCAACGCGTGTAATTCCTTGGCGCGATTAGTGAGTAGATCCACGCTCAGGCGCTCGACACCCGGCATGCTGGCAATGGATTCACGGTGCCCGGTGCCTTCGCACACAAAAAGCGGACAGATTAGATCGTCCGTGGTGAGTTGATTTTCACGCATTAAGCGCCGCGAAAAATCCGCTGCGCGCATCCGCCGCGGTCGAATGGCGGGATAACGCGCGCTAAAATTCGAATTCATGCAGTGAAATCCTTGACTTCTAGTCGGCAGGCGGCGGGTTTCAAACTGCGCTCAATCTTGATGCCCCAATCCTAATGTCCCAATCCTAATGTCCCAATCCTAATGACATGGGGTAGCGAACGCACGTGCCGGGCGAACCACGTTAAGTTGATAGTCCGTATAGGGCAAATTACCTGTCGCCGTTAGCCTGAAAGGATCGCAACGGGCATTTAATTTTCTAAACTAGTTTATTAAATTGACGTTATATCTTTATAATTCTCATAACGTTCAATTTCAGATTCGGGCCCATGGCATCGAAACGACCGCGCCATCGAAGTATGTATGAACCCGCGACCAGCCGAGTTCTCGCCGGCCTAGCGCTAGGCGTGTTGTCCGCCGTCGCGTCGGCCGGCACCGATCCGCATGCCGCGGTCTTCGCTGAGTCGCAATTCCCGAGCGCCCAGCAATGCGCGGGCTGTCATCCCAAAGTGTTCTGGGAATGGGCGGTATCGAATCACGCCTATGCGTCAATTTCCCCTATGTTTCATAAGTTTGAGCAAACGATTACCGATTTCGCCTCGGGCACTATCGGCACGTTCTGCGTGCGTTGCCATCAGCAAATTGCCACGCAAATGGGTGAACCGCGCGAAAAGCCGCTGTGGGAACGTTCGGAAATTTCGCGCGAAGGCATTACCTGTGTCACCTGTCATCGAGTGTCGATGCAATTCGGCAAGGTCAATGGTGAACGCCACGTCGACGCCGGTGATTTCGCGCAACCAGTGGTCGGGGCGGGCACGGGAACCAAGTACGCAGAAGTAGTCGCCAAAGCCAGTGAATACGGCGTGGCCGCTACCCCGGGCGCCCCTGGGACGCCGATTCACGGGACGCCAATTAAGTTTGAGCAACTCTCCAAAAGCGAATTTTGTGTCTCCTGCCACCAAGTGGCAGTGCACCCGGGCATCAAACTCGAAGTAGTTTGGGAGCAATATCGTGGCGCGCCGGCCGCGAAGGCCGGCATTACCTGTCAGCAATGTCATATGGGCAAGGTCCCCGGCGAGCCGACCGGTTTCGAGACCTGGCCGATCGCGATCGTCAACGGACAGACTGTCGGCGATCCCAAGCAAAAGCATTCAAATCACATGTTCTTTGGCCCGGGATATCCGATCGCGCACCCGGGGATCTTCCCATTCAATCCGCGGGCCCTGCGCTGGACCATCAATGATTGGCTGAAATTTGATTACCGAGCGGCGTGGGGTGACCCGACGTGGGAAAACCAAGTCGCGCGTGGCACCGTGAAGACTGAGTTTCCGCCGGAGTGGAACGCACGCGCCGACCGCGAGGATGCGCGTTATGTGATTTCTCTCAATCAAAAGCTGCTGAACGACAAGAAAAAATCGCGCATTGAAGTGATGGAAAATGCAATGCGAATCGATGGTCCGTTTTTCGATTCAACCTTGGTCGCCCAGCAACCGTTGAAGTTGCACTATCGCATCACTAACCTTGATCAGGGCCACAACCTGCCGTCGGGTTCGCTCGGCGCGCAACCCGAGTTGTGGTTTAACGTGGTATTGCTCGATCCGGATGGGCATCGCGTGTGGGAGAGCGGTTACGTCGATAAAAATGGCGATATGGCCGATATTCATTCGCTGGAAGTTGCCAGCGGCGCAGTGCCATTCGACAAGCAGCTGTTCAATCTGCAGACCAAATTCCTGACGACCAATCTCAAGGGCACCGACCGTGAGATGTATCTGCCAATCAATTTTGACGGCGATCAACTTCCGCATATTCGGCCGCCTGGCGTGCCGACCACGGTGTTGAATCATCCGCCGACTATTCGGATGGAGGGCCGCAGCCTGCCGCCGCTTGGCACACGCAATGCCAGTTACAAGATCCCGGCGTCGGCGTTTACCAAACCGGGGAAATATATCCTGCAGTCGCGAATGCGGAGTCGCGCCGAGCCGATCTACTTCATGAAATTCGTCGGGTCGACCATCGATATGGAGCAATCGATCAACGAGTGGATGGTCGATTTACATCCGCGCGCAGTCGAGTTCGAGGTCAAGTAAGCGCATGCGAAATTCCCTGAACGCCGCGCTGTTCGTTGTGCTGCTAAGTGGAGCAATCTCGAGCGCCGACGCGGTGGTGCCCCGGCGTGGACCGACAACGGGCGCGCCCGCCGCCCCGGAGCCTGCCGCACAGGCACCTGATACCCACGAAGGTCGCGCGGTGCCAGCGGTCGAAATGGCGCCTGAAGCGAAGACAACTGAATTCAAGCCGAGTGCATTCGGGCCCGATCCAAATTATGTCGACAAGCCCTATGACGTCGCCGCGCAACTCGCGATTTACGGTGGCAAACGTCGCGTCGATGGTCCACGCCCGCCGGTCGAATGGGGTTATCCGCTGTACCAAGCGGGTTCGATTGGACCGGGGATCAACTTGTTCGGCGCAAAAAATCCGGCGCGGCCGGAATTGCTGGTCTTTGGCGATCTGCGTCTCGGCACCGCGTATAACGACAACGGTGCGCTCGATACCGCCCAGGTCGCGGCGCGGTTGAATCTCAATATCGACATGCGACTGACGGCAACCGAGCGTGTGCATGTTTTTCTGCGGCCACTTGATCGGGTCGAGACGGGGCGCGTCACACGTTTTGAATTCGGCGGCAATCAACGCGATCGCGGTGGTGATGACGAAATACTGCTCGATCTCGAACCCGAAGCCTTGTTCTTCGAGGGTGACTTAGGGCAAATCGCCGCCGGTTTGACTGATCGCTATAACTTGTACGATTTGCCGATCGCATTCGGATTGATGCCGCTGGTCTTTCAGAACGGGATTTGGATGGAAGACGCGATCATGGGCGGCGCGTTTACGATCCCGGCGTTGAATAGTCCGCGCTTCGATATTTCTAACATGGATATCACGTTCTTCGGCGGCTTTGATCGCGTCACTACCAAGGCCGAGCTGCAGCCGAATAAGCGCTTTGATGATCACGGCGCCGACATTTATGGCTCCGCGGTGTTTATTGAAGCGCGCGAGATGTACATCGAGGCGGGCTATGGCTACACCCACGACAATCGCTCGCCGCTGCTCGGCGATTTTAGCTATCACAACCTAACGGCCTCTGTCACTAAACGTTGGTTTGGCAAAGTCTCGAACTCGGTCCGCGTGGTGTGGAACTTCGGTCAAGATCCAGGCCCGGGATTCAAGAAAACCGCTGACGGTTGGTTGCTACTGATCGAGAACTCGCTCATCACCAGCAAGCCGTACACGTTGTTGCCGTATGCGAACTTTTTCGTCGGCTCGCGGAAGCCGCAATCCCTCGCCCGCGATTTTGGCGCGGGTGGAATTTTGAAGAACACCGGGATCAATTTTGAAACGGATGGTCTGACTGGGTTTCCGAAATTAGATGACACCGCGAACGATGCCTACGGTGGCGCGCTCGGCATTGAATATTTATTTAGTCTCGATCAACAACTGGTGTTCGAAGTCGCTGGATTAAAGCCTTTTGGACGTGATAACGAACCCGGGCGCGCCGCCAAAGGCGACCAATTTGCGTTCGGCGCGCGTTACCAGCGGCCGTTGTCCAAACAGTGGATTTTCCGTACTGACGCGATCTACGGTTATCGCGACGGCGAAGACAATATAGCCGGCGTGCGCGCCGAGTTGCGGCTCAAGTTTTGAATCCGCTGCGCTCAATGCGGCACCTGTTGTTGATATCCGTTACCGGACTCTGGTGCGTCGCGGCCAGCGCGGCTGCACCGGTAGCGCTACCGCATGAGCGAACCGCACGATTTCTTGGGGTGGACACCTGCGGCTCGACTGAATGCCATGGATCACGCGAGCCCTGGCGCAATGCCACCGTGGCGATGAAAGAACGCACGATTTGGGAAGCGCATGATCGACATGCCAAGGCCTTCGGCAGTTTGAGCAGCACAGCCGGCCAGCAGATTGCGCACAACCTGGGATTGGCCGATGCGACGCAAGCAGCGGACTGCTTGGTCTGTCATACCACTTACGTCCCGGCGGCGCAGCGCGGCGCCAAATTTCGCCTCGAAGCTGGCGTTGGTTGTGAGTCCTGTCACGGGCCCGGCGGTGGCTTTCTCGCCACCCACATGCAACCAACGGCCACCCATGCCGCGAATGTCGCGGCTGGACTCTATCCGACCAATGAACCCATCGCGCGCGCGGCGCTGTGTTTGTCCTGTCACCAAGGAGACAGTATTCGCAAAGCCAGTCACCAGCTCTATGGTGCGGGACATCCACGGTTGCGCTTCGAGCTCGATACCTACACCGCGTTGCAGCCCATGCATGTCAATCTCGACGCCGATTATCGTCGGCGTAAGCCGCTTGCCAGTCATGTCCAGGTATGGATGGCGGGGCAGATCGCCGCCGGTTTGCAACATGCGGCGGCGCTGGCCGGCGCTAACTCGGGTCGCTGGCCAGAACTCGCGTTGTTCGATTGTCACGGATGCCACCGTGGGATCAACGATGATCCACAATATCGGCCGCGGCAGGGCGTGAAATCTGGTGCGCTGACGTTTAACGACTCGTCGTTTGTCGTCTTGCGCGGAGCGGCTAGAATCGTTAACCCTAAGCAGGTCGATGCGCTGCGTCGCGCCACGCGCGCGTTGCAGGCCAGTGTCAACGAGCCGCTCGCACGCGCCAGCCGCGCGGATGCTCTCAAACAGGAGGTCGAAATGCTCGCTAACGCCCTCCACACGTATCACGAACAATCCAGTGATGGACTAGCGATCGCGCGCGCCCTGGTCGATGAAGCAAAAACAGAAGCACCGCTACCGTTCACCGCGGCCGAGAGCGTGGCGATGTCCTTGGCGACGTTGATCGCCGCGGAGTTTGATGAGGGGCGGTTGCCGCCCGCCGATTTTGAACGCGCGAACGCGACGCTAAACGAAGTCTATCTAGCGGTCGGCAATGAGCGAACCTATCGTCCAACCGCGTTCGCGAAAGCCTTAAATTCAATAGGCGCGAGTCTCGGTCAACACTGACGCCTAGGATAGGGAATACAGCGCGATGATTCGTTACTTTTTTTCCTCCCGAGCGCGGCCGGCTTATCGGTTTAGTGTCGTGCTATTGATCGCAGTGGGCGGTTGTCTGGTGCAACGCGCCGCGCTTAGTGAGGAAGCGGCTGGTGAACCGGCAAAGTATTTGGGGGTTGTGACGTGTTCCGGATCAACGTGCCATGGCGCGTCGCATCCGCTGGTGGATTCCAAAGTCAATCAAAACGAATTCATCACCTGGCATCGGGACGATGCGCACGCCAAGGCATACCGGGTGCTGCTTGAAGAAAAAGGCCAGCGCATCGCGCACAACCTGGGTCTCGATAACGCGGCCACCGCGCCCGAATGTCTCAACTGTCATGCCAATAACGCACCCGAGGCGCAGCGTGGCAAGCGCTTTCAAATCGCCGATGGAGTCAGTTGTGAAACCTGTCATGGTCCGGCGTCGAAGTGGTTGGGGACTCACGTTACGGGCGAAGCGAGCCGGGCGGATAATTTAAAGGTCGGCATGTATCCGACCGAGGAACCGGCCGCGCGTGCGAAGCTATGTCTAGCGTGCCACTTAGGTACTGAGAACAAATTCGCGACCCATCGCATTATGGGCGCTGGCCATCCGCGATTGTCCTTCGAACTCGATACGTTCACGGTCTTGCAGCCCGCGCATTTTCGCACCGACGCCGACTATCGCAGCCGGAAGCGCGTTGCCTCGCATGTCGAAACCTGGGCAGTCGGTCAAAGCGCGGCCGCGGCGCGCACGCTTGAGCTATTCGTCAGTCAGAAGGGTCAAGGCGCGGGTGGGTTACCCGAATTTGCGTTCTTCGATTGCCACGCCTGTCATCATCCGTTAACCGAGCCGCGCTGGGCGCCGCGTGCGAGCGCCGGCTTACCGCCCGGCGTGCCGCATTTCAACGACGCCAATCTGTTGATGCTGATCTATTTAACGCGTGCGACCGATGCGAAGCTGGCCGATGAACTCCACGCCGGTTTACTGGCGCTGCATAAGGCCAGCCTCGAATCCGGCAATGCAACGCGCACCGCCGCCCGCGGTGTGCAGACCACCCTCGCCAAAATCGATAGCAAGATTCATGGTCACGCGTTTACCGCGGACGAGACGCGCGGCATCTTGACCAGCATCGTCCGCGGTGGTCGCGACGGTGAGTATCGCGACTATGCGGCGGCCGAGCAGGCGGTAATGGGCGCGCACGCCTTACTCGATTCATTGCCCACAAGCGGTGGAGACGCCGCAAAAACCGCTCAATTGAATGCGCAAATCAAAGCCCTCTACGACGTGCTGAAAGACGAAAACGCGTATCAACCGGCGCGCTTCAGCGCCGAGATGAAGACCTTCGAAGCAGCGTTGCAGTAGCGGGCATGGCGAGCGCATCGGTCAAGATCGCGATCGTCGGTGCCGGCCCTGGAGGCTTAAGCGCGGCCGCGCGGGCCGCTGCGACTAAAACCTCGCACGTGTTACTCGAAGCCGCACCCCAGCTGGCGAACACGATCTTCCGCTATCAAAAAGGCAAGCACGTGATGGCCGAACCCGGCGTGCTGCCGCTGCGCGCCGAAGTCGGCTTCGAAGCCGGGACGCGTGAAAAAATCTTAAAGACCTGGAGTGCCGGCGTCCAAAAGTCCGGCGCTCAAGTACGTTTTAAATCTGAAGTAAGTGCCATCAAGGGTAGCAAGGGTAATTTCGTCCTGGCACTCGCGGGTGGCGACGAAGTGCATGCCGAGCATGTCGTGCTAGGCATAGGGCTGCAGGGCAATCTGCGCAAGCTTGAAGTACCGGGTGATGATCTGCCTTGCGTGCAGTATCAATTGGACGATCCGGACGAATATCACGATGAGATTATTGTGATCGTAGGCGCTGGCGATGCGGCGATCGAGAATGCGCTCGCGCTGGCGGTGAATAACACCGTCATCATTTTAAATCGGCGCGATGAGTTTTCACGTGCGAAGGACGGCAATCTCAAGGGCATCATGCGCGGCATTGAGTCCGGGCAGCTCGAGTGCATCTACAACGCAAGCCCGAAGCAGGTCGAAGCGCTGCCGGATGGCGACGCCAGCGGTCATCGCCTACGATTCATAGTGAAGACCAAGGAAGGCGAAACCGAAGTTCTCTGCGATCGTATCGTCGCGCGTCTGGGCGCGTTGCCACCGCGTAAATTTGTCGAAGCTTGCGGCATTGAGTTTCCGAACGATGATCCCGCCGCGGTGCCGGCGGTGTCTCCGCGCTACGAATCCAATGTGCCGGGGCTCTATATCATCGGTGCGCTCGCCGGCTATCCGCTGATCAAACAATGCATCAATCAGGGCTACGAGGTTGTTGAGTTCATTTGCGGCCGCGATGTCGAGCCAGCGGACGAAGGCTTGTTGCGCGCGAAGTTCGCGCATGTCCCGGGATTGACCAAAGTCAATAAAGCCATCGCGACCATCAAGCGCGATATCCCGCTGTTCGCCGGCCTGACCCCGCTGCAATTGCGCGAATTTTTACTCGACTCTGATATTCGCACGCCGGCCCCGGGCGAAGTGGTGGTGCAGTTCAATGATTACACCAACACGTTCTTTTCGATCCTGCGCGGATCCGCGCACATTCAGCTCGACCCCAGCGATCCTACGCGCACCTTGCCCCTAGGCCAGGGCAAATTCTTCGGCGAGATGTCGTTGATTTCTGGCCGTCGCCGCGCCGCGACGGTGATCGCGGGCGAGGACTGTGTATTGATTGAAACGCCGCGGCGTTCGATGAATAAGCTCATTCAATCCGTGGAATCCGTACGCCGTGAGATCGACGAGACCTTTTTGTTACGCGCCATACGCATGCACATCGCGCCCGAGGTATCCGAGGATGATTTGATCGAAGTTGTGCACACGGCGCGCATCCGGCAGTTCAATCCCGGAGACATCATCTTCAAAGCCGGTGATGCGGCTGACTCGTTGCATTTGATCCGCAGCGGCTCGGTCACGGTGTCGCACGAGATCGGTGGTCGCGATGTCGTCATCGCCTATTTACCCTCCGGCAACTATGTCGGCGAACTGGCGTTGTTAACCGATTCGCCGCGCACGGCGACCGTACGCGCCGCCGTCGCCACGGAAACGATCCAACTCCCAGGCGTCGTCTTCCGCGAGTTGCTCGCCTGTTTCCCGGATCTCGATGCAGAACTGAAATTAAAAGCGCAAGGCCGCTTACGCGAGACTGCGCGTTTGCGCGCGAGCCAAGGCGCCGCCGGCAATATGATTGAATTTCTGGTGCAACAAGGGATCGGTGAAGCCACCGATGTGCTACTGATCGATGAGGCGCTGTGTATTGCCTGCGACAATTGCGAGAAGGCGTGCGCGGATACGCACAAGGGCACGTCCCTGCTCGATCGCGAGGCGGGACCCAGTTTCGCGACGCTGCATGTGCCAACGTCGTGTCGGCACTGCGAACATCCGCATTGTATGAAGGATTGCCCGCCGGACGCGATTCACCGGACACCCGAGGGTGAGGTGTATATCGCGGATAACTGCATTGGTTGCGGCAATTGTCAGCAGAATTGCCCGTACGGAGTCATTCAAATGGCGGTTAAAGGCGAGCCCAAGAAGCCGAGCCTGTGGCAATGGTTGTTGCTGGGTAAGGGCCCGGCGCCGGGCGACGAATTCCACAGCACCGACAAACACGCGCCGAAAAAAGCGGTGAAATGCGACATGTGCAAAGACCAAGCCGGTGGCCCGGCCTGCGTGCGCGCCTGCCCGACCGGGGCCGCCATTCGCGTTAGCCCGCAGGAATTCATGGTGATCTCGCGGTAAGTCGTGGTGGTTAAAAATTTCGTC
>JAYUEZ010000392.1:0-10856 GCA_043738965.1 Gammaproteobacteria bacterium | reverse complement strand
TCGCCCGCGCGAGCGCGGCAACGATGGAGCGCTCGTTCATGAGCGGCTTGAACCCTCGGCGGCGTCCTCGCCCGCGGGCATCACACGGATAACAGAATGCTCAAGCCAGTGCAGAAGCACATTGGTGGCCAGCACCAGCAACGCCAAAAAAATCGCGAGTACCGGCTGGCGCACGCCGGCGAGCACGCCAACTGCCGCGGCACACCACGCGGTGGCAGCTGTGTTAAGGCCGCGCACCGTGGGGCCTTGATGCAGAATGATGCCGCCGCATAAGAATCCGACACCGCTAACCACTTGCGCCGTAAGGCGCGCGGGCGAATCGCCCGTCAACGACCAACCGGCAACCACAAAGGCGCAGGCGCCGAGCGCGATCAACGCGTTGGTGTGCAGTCCTGCCGGGTGATTGCGCAAACGACGTTCAAGGCCAATGCCCGCGCCGAGCAAGGCCGCGAGCAACAAGTGCAACACGTCGGGAAAGTAGAAGTTTGCGTTGATGTCGAACATCCAGCGGTGACACGTTCGCAGTCTAACCGAACGCCAACCATGGCGCGTGGATTTACGCTACCGCGCCCGGCCTGTACCGCACCTGATGCTCTCTCACGAGAGTAGCCGCGCGATCAGATCTGAATGAAGATGCCAGCCCAGGAGCCCGGCGAGCCCCATCAGCACGGAAAAGCCAACCGGTACCAACGCCACGTAGTACAACCAAGGTTTGTGGGTCAGCGCGGTCAGCGCGAGCAATGAAATCGCGAGTGCAGTGAGCGCATCGGCGAGATCGAACTGATCATCAACATAGTTGAGTGCGTCATAGGTGCGCTGATCATTTTCAGCAGCGGCCTTTAGTTCGTTCTTCTTCTGTGCTTGCTCCGTCGCCACCTGCGTATAAGAAGCGATCGCACGCTGGTACGCGGCCTGCGCCGCTGTTGGCGCTGCCGCGGCCGCGAGCTGCAGCTCGGTCATCGCGATCTGGGCCACGTCCTCGCGCAGATTGCGCGCTTGATAGAAGTTCCAATGATCGATTTTGTCTGCTTGTGCCTGTTGCATCGCTTGCACGATGTTGTCGTCCTTCACTTTGCACACCGCTAGAAAAGTCGACAGCAGGGCGATGGTGATAGCCACCCACGTATTCAAGCGCGCGTTCGCGCCGTCGCGCGCACCGCTTTCGCTGTGTTCTCCGATCTCCAACGGATCAATGTCCATCAAGCCCCCTGAGGTAGAGTTTGAAGTCTATTGGTGTTCCTCATCGCGGGCGACCACGAGCGGTCGCCGACGCTACCCGTGGTTCGATGAATGCTAGTTCACTGCCAGCGCATCTTCAGTACTGAACGACGTCGACCACCGACGCGCCATCGCGAGATACAGCGTCGGCAGTACAACCAACGTGAGCAGTGTGGCACTGACGAGACCGCCAATGATAACGATCGCCAGTGGCCGCTGTGTTTCGGCCCCAATATCATGCGACAACGCCATCGGCAATAAGCCCAGCATGGCGAGCAGTCCAGTCATCAACACGGTGCGCAAGCGCGCCAGTGCACCGTCCGTGACCGCTTTATTCAAATCAGTAGTTGTGCCAATCCGTGCGTTGAAATCTGACACCATCACGACACCGTTCAGGACCGCTTGACCGAACAACGCAATGAAGCCGATTGCCGCAGATACCGACAAGGGGATCCCCGTCAACCACAGCGCGACGATGCCACCGATCATCGCGAGTGGGATATTCGCGATGATCAGCACAGCGCTCGGCAACGAGTCGAAGGCATTGTACAAGAGCATGAAAATGAGGAGGATGGATAGTGGCACCACCCACGCGAGCCGCGCCATCGCCCGTTGTTGATTCTCGAATTCACCCGACCAGTTGATGTCGTAGCCCGCCGGCACGACGATCGCCTTGTTCACGCGTGCCTGCATATCGGCGACGACACTCCCCATGTCCCGGTCGCGGATGAACACGCCGATCGAAACTGTCCGCTGACCGTTTTCTCGACTGATATTCATGGCGCCATCGGCCATTGTGAAATGCGCGATTTCAGATAACGGTATCTGGACCCCAGCGGGGTTTGCAATCAGCACATGCGGGAGGTTAGCCAGCTCCCGTTGTTCAGAGGCCAGACGCACGATAATGCTGAAGTGCCGCTCTCCCTCCCATAGTTCAGTGGTCGCTTTGCCGGCCATCGCCGCTTCAACCACATCTTGGACGTCACCGATATTCACACCGTAGCGCGCGGCGGCGGCGCGATCGATGTCGATCCGATACTGCGGGACGATCCCATCACGGTCGATGAAACTGCGCGCCACGCCGTCGACATTGCTGATCTGCCCCATGATTTGGTGGGCAATATCTTTGAGCTTCGCGTAGTCGTCACCATGAACTTTAATGACGATCTGGCCATCGATTTGAGAAATGCTTTCAAGCACATTGTCTCGAATCGGTTGCGAAAAACTGGGTTCCAATCCCGGCAGTCCAGAGACCGCGGCGTCCATTTCTCGAATGAGATCTTGTTTTGTTTTGCCAGCGCGCCATTCGTGCGCCGGCTTGAGTTCCACGAAGATCTCCGAACCATTGAACAGTTTTGGATCGGTCCCATCATCTGGTCGACCGATTTTGGAGACCGAGCTGCGAACTTCTGGTACCGACAACAGGGCATGTCGCACCTGCTTCATGGCGCGCTTCGCTTCTTCGGGTGATACCGACGATGGCAAGGTGAGGTTGACCCAGATCGACCCCTCATCGAGTTCGGGCAGAAATTCGCTGCCGAGCTGGGTGGCGAGTCCGATGCTCGCGGCAAGCGCGACCAGTGCCAGCCCGATCACAATAACCGGATAACGGAGGGACTGCGCTAGGACTCGGCTGTACCAGCGTTTGCACCACTCGACGAGCCGGTTGTCGTGGTCGGGAACTTTGCGCAAAAAGTAAGTGCAGGCCAGCGGCACGAGCGTCAGCGACGCGATGAGTGAACCGATCAGCGCGGAACAGACTGTCCACGCCATCGGCGAAAAAATGCGGCCTTCGTGGCGTTGTAAGGTGAAGATTGGAATGTGTGCCGCGATGATGATCAGCATCGAAAATAAAGTGGGTCGACCGACCTCGCTGACTGCGTCGAGAATGGTCTGACGCCGCACCAGCCGGTCGTTGGCTTGGTGCGCAGGCAACCCGCCGAGCCGACGGAATACATTCTCGACCACGATGACCGCGCCATCGACGATCACGCCGAAGTCCATCGCACCCAGCGATAACAGATTCGCCGGAATGCCGACGAACGTAAGACCAAGAAAGGTCGCGAGCAGCGCCACGGGAATAACGGCCGCCACAATTAATGCCGCGCGCACATTGCTGAGAAACAACAACAGCACGGCGAAGACCAAAGCCGCGCCTTCGAGCAGGTTGCCGAAAACCGTGTGCAGGGTCTTATCGATCAACCAGGTACGATCGTAATAGGGCTCGATGGCCACCCCTTTAGACAGTTTCGCGCGGTTGATTTCCTCGACCGCGCGTTTGACGCCTGCCAACACGAGCGACGGATTTTCGCCTTTACGCATGATCACGATGCCGTTGACGATGTCGTCATCATCGCGGCCGTCAGCATGCGTGGCGCCGACAAAGCCCTGGGGTGCCGCGCCGCCAACGCGTACGTCCGCGATATCGCGGATGAGGATCGGGATCCCATTATTTTCGGTGACCACCACTTCCCCGATGTCCGCCGCCGTGTGGAGTTGCCCGACCGACCGAATGAGGAATTGTTGTGGACCGTGCGTGATCGATCCACCACCCGCGTTGGCGTTTGCGCGTTGCATCGCGGCCACCAACTGTGCGAGCGTAATCCGATAGTCACGCATGCGCGGCAGATCCGGATTGACCTCGTACTGCTTGGTCGAGCCGCCCATCGTGACAACATCCGCGACGCCAGGCACGCGGCGCAAATTCTTCTCAACCACCCAGTCTTGCATCGTCCGCAGTTGCTGCGGTGTATAGCCGTCTCCGCGTAACCGGAAGCGATAGATTTCCCCGATGGAGGTCTGCGGAGGCTGCACGTCGGGTTCGACGCCAGGTGGCAGATCAATGCCCCGCAAGCGCTCGAAAACACGTTGCCTAGCGACCAGATCAGGTGCTTTGTCGTTAAACGTGATGACGGTGTACGACAAACCAAATTGCGTATGCGAGAACAACCGCACGGAATCAGGCAAGCCGGACAGGGCGACCTCAATGGGCAACGTGACCTGTTGTTCGACTTCTTCCGCGCCACGCCCGGGGTAGAGAGCGATGACCGTCACCTGTAGATCGGAGACGTCGGGGAACGCTTCGATCGGCAGGTTTATGAACGCAATGACTCCACCGCCGATAAAAATCAGCAACGCGAACAACACCACCAACGGTTGTTGCTGAGAAAAGCGAACGACGGTCTTGATCACGAGCGGGTCGCTGCTGGTTCTGGTGTCGAATCTGCTGTCGATTCCGTCCGGCTCGGCGCAAGCTGTGCGTTGTCCAAGAATTGCTGAAGGTAGAGATTGCCTTCGACGACTATCTCGGCCGGCAGGTTTAGGCCACTGACTGTTAACCAGTCCGCGCGCTCGCGCAGCACTTGCACCTCGACTCGACTAAACTTCTGCGGGCTTTCACGCACGAAGGCGTAGCGATGCCCGCCGATGAGAAACACCGTCGCGGTTGGCACGCTTTGCACCGACTGCAACGGTGTACCGGCGGGCGCGGCAAGTGTTACGGAGACATACATCTCGGCTTTGAGACGCCGCGCGGGGTTGTCAATCACACCGCGCAGTTTATAAGTACGGGTGACAGGATCGATGAACTCCGCGGTTTGTACGAGGTGCCCATTGAAATGGGCATCAGGGTACGCGGCAGTCATGAGTGCTAACGAGGTGTCAGTGCCGGGTGCCGGCAGCTGCGCGATTTCGGATTCCGGGGCATCGAGCCACACCCAGAGGCGCGTTGGATCGGTGACCAAGAACAACGGCGGGCCGGATTGATCGGCACGCAGTTCTTGTCCGGGGTTGACCGCTTTATCAACCACGATGCCATCGAGCGGTGCCTTAAGAATGAAATTGGGACCGTTCTCCGCGCCGACCAGCCGTAAGCGTGTTTGCGCGCGGTCGAATTCGACGTCCGCGCGGCGGTAATCCGCACGTGCCTGTTCGAGATCTTTTTGCGCAATGACACCCGCCGGTTGAAGTTCGTCGGCGCGATCAAGCGCCTTTCGCGCCAGGGTGCGATCGGTGTCGGCCTTACGGGCATCCGCTTGGGCCTGTCCGAAATCGGCAGACGCCAACTCAGCCAGCGGTTCTCCCACTTTAACGCGATCGCCGATTTGCACGAGGATCCGCACTACCCTGCCGCTAAACGGCGAATAGATGCGGACGGTATGATCTTCGTCCCACGCGAGACGTCCGGGTAACGCGAGCGCCGTCGTCCGCGCGCCTTCCACCGGCACGGTGCGAAACCCGATTGGGTTTTGTCGAAATGTCACGGTTGTGCCAGTGACGCTGACTTGCGGCGCGGGATCCGCGTTGGTCTCCGCGTCTTCGCGCTTGCAAGCGCAGAGCAAGAGCGTTGGCGTTACCAGCAGCAGTATTGGGAGTGCGTGACGATAGATCATGGTTGACTCTCTTCTTCGAGTGCGGTTTGCAGATCAATTCCCGCGATCGTGCGGTTGTACAGTGTGGTTTGGTATTGCTGCTGCACCTCGCGGTAATCACGCTGAGCATCCAACAAATTCAGAATGCCGATTGCACCTTTGAGGTAAGACAACTCAGCGCCAGCGCGTATGGCTTCCACCTGTTTAAGCACATCGGTCTCGAAGCCGCGCGCGATCGCTTCGGCGTTCTCCCATGCCGCAAGGCTGTTGATAACCTCCTTGCGAACGGTTTGTTGTATTCGATCGACCTGGAGTTCGGCGGTCTGCAGCGCAACCGTTGATTTCTGAATTCCGCCCTGGTTGCGGTCGAACACCGGCAACGGCACGCTCAGACTTAAATTTGCCGTATCGTGATTGAGGTTATTGATGTCGTGCACAAAGCCCGCGCCGAGGGTGACATCGGGCACTGCCATGCGCTTCGCAAGTGTCAAATCCTGCCGCGCTTGGTCGACTCGTTTGCGCGCGGCATCGAGATCGGGTCGTCGACCAAGTGCCGTGACAACCAAGGTTTCGGCATCCTGCAGTACGGCTTGCCGCGCGACGGGCCAGCTCGCACCCACGACGAAGTGCGCGGCACCCGGCGGCCATCTAAGCAAACTCCCCAATTCGACCCGGGCCTTGTCCTGTGCGGCGCGGGTTGTGAGCAGGTCCGCGCGCGCCTTAAACGCTTCAACCTTAAGCCGCCACAAGTCGGATTCGGAAATATCGCCGTGTTTCAGCCGTAATTCGTTGTCGCGAACGATGCGTTCATAGTGAGTCACTAAATCCTGTGCAACCCCAGAGTCCTTCTGCGCGAGCATCAGCGTGTAGTAGGCGCGTCGGACCGTCGCGGTCAAGGTTCGAGTCGCATCACGCAAGTCTTCTTCGGCACCCGCTGTGCCCAGTGCGCTGCTGGCTTCACGCAAGTGCCGCTTGCCGGCGGTCTCCAGCAACTGAGTCACACTGAACCAGATGCCGGGACCAGCGCCGTCGTTGCCCAACCGCCCGCTGCCATCGATTTCCAAGGCGTTCAAATTGAATACCGGGTTGGGTATGGCAGCCGCAATAATTTCCTGCGCTTTGCTTTGATTGATCTGGAAGTGGGCGGCAATGAGATCGAGGTTACGCTGATAAAACAGCCCGAGAACCTCGGTCTCTGAGATCGGTAGATCTTCACTAGGTGATGCAGGTTGCGATTGGGCGTAACAGACTGACTGAGCCATCAGGGCCAATAGCAGGGCCAATAGTGGGGACGGCATTTTCATCGGTGGGTGCCGCCATACCGGCGGCCCGCCACGGATGTGTACACGGCATCGAGAATTGCTCGGTGACTTCGCCCTGCGCAATCGAGCGTTACAATCGCGAGCCACGAAGTTTCAGGTCTGGTCACGGGTTCATTCTCATGGTCATGTTCGTGCGCATCGTCTGCGCGATTCAGTCTGCGTCATAATCAAGCGGCGTCGTTTGCGATGCGGCACGCACTCTAACCACTGAAGCTGACATCTAGCTGACCGCCGGCCAAGCAACCGACGCTGGAGTTGCCGCTCCAGAGCGGTTTGCCTGTACTCGGTGTGCTCGAATGTCGTGCCGCTTGGGTGTGACGAGCCAACAACTTAATTTCGCCGAAGCGCGCGGGAGTGCTATGCGGTTACTTCTTGTGGAAGATGACGAGATGCTGGCAGAGGCCATCGCGGGCGCGTTGCGGCAAAATAACTATGTCGTGGATGTCGTCGACACGGGCGTCGACGCGGACCAACTACTCTCCTACGAGCCATTTGACATCGTTATCCTCGACGTCGGGCTGCCTGGAATCGACGGTTTCGAAGTTTTGCGCAGATTAAGAAAGCGCAAGAATCATGTTCCGGTATTGGTTTTGACGGCGCGCGACGAGCTCGATGACCGCGTTCGTGGACTTGACCTTGGTGCCGATGACTACCTGGTCAAACCCGTCGCGTTGATCGAGATTGAGGCGCGCTTGCGCGCGCTTATAAGACGTCTTCAACCGAAGCGTGCCACTCTGGAAAGCGGACCACTGGTTCTTGATCCGGTCGGCCGCCGCGCATGGCTCGCCGAAGCGCCGTTGGATTTGACTGCACGCGAGTGGGCGATCCTTGAATACTTGATGATCCGCGAAGGTCAGATCGTAAACAAAGAAGCGCTCCTTAACACTTTGTGTAGCCTCGACCAAGCCATCACACTCAATGCAGTCGAGGTTTATGTATCGCGCTTGCGCTCAAAAATTGAGCCAGGTGGAATCAAAATCCGGACCGTTCGCGGCTTCGGTTATCTGCTGGAGGACTCCGCGCATGGTCGCGAATAGTATTCGGAGCAACTTGCTGCGCTGGTTGATTGTGCCGATCACTCTGCTCCTCGTCGTTGGGGCCGTCGGCGACTACCGCATGGCGCTTCAATCCGCCACGCGAGCGTACGACGGCGAACTGCTCAACACGGCGCTCGCCGTGTTCGGACAGTTGACGAATACCGGCAATCGGATTGGACTCGACTTCCCGCCCGCCGCGGAGCGCGTCTTGATGCTCGATCAATACGACCAGACCTACTATGCGGTAACGAAGGCGAACCACGAACTGGTTGCGGGTGTTCCGGATCTGCCGGAGTCGACGTTGCCCCAGGACGCGCTCGGCTACGCGTATTACGACAGCGAGTTCCGCGGCAAACCAGTGCGTGTCACCGCAATGACCCTGCCCTACGCAGGAACATTGATCCGGATCCAAGCCGCACAAACTGTCCTAAAACGGCAGCGGCTTGCGCGCGACATCATGGTTCGAATGCTGCTGCCAGAGTTCTTGATGGCTGTCGCCACGCTGGCGTTGGTCTGGTTTGGAGTTGGCAAAGGGCTCGAGCCGGTATTGCAAGTCCGGAACAATCTAGCAGCGCGGTCGGATCGCGATCTGCATCCGATCCCCGAGGCCAGTGCACCAGCGGAAATTCGCCCGGTGTTGAAAGCATTGAATGCGTTTCTAGATCGACTGCGGAAATCTTTGGATACGCAAACGCGCTTCTTATCGAATGCCGCGCATCAATTGCGCACGCCGCTCGCCGCATTGCAATCTCAGATCGAATTTGGATTGCGCCAGCACGATCCATCCGCCTGGAAACAAACGCTGGATAAGGCACTACTCGGAACCCGTCGAACCGTTCGTATCGCGAATCAGTTGCTCGCGCTCGCGCGCGCCGAGCCAGGTGCCCATCGTGACGAAACGTTTCGAGCCTGTGATCTGAGTGCCTTGGTTCAGGCCACCGCATCTGAATGGGTAAATACCGCGATAGTAGCGGGCAAGGATCTTGGACTCGAGCTTAGTACAGCGCTTGCCGTTGGTGATCCCGTGTTGCTGCGAGAGATGATTTCGAATGTCGTCGACAATGCGATCAAATACACACCACCCAATGCGCGCATCACGGTTCGCACCTACACGACTATTAAAGGGGCTGTACAGGGGGCCGTGCTGGAGGTAGAAGATGATGGTCCGGGTATCCCGCCCGATCAGTGGTCGCTCGTTTTCGAGCGCTTTTATCGTCTCGACGGAACCAAGGGTGACGGCTGCGGTCTCGGCCTTGCCATCGTACGCGAAGTCGCAGACATACACGGCGCGATCGTTACGCTGACTGATCAACGCAATGAACGCGGCACTCGCGTGCGTGTTGAGTTTCCAGCAACGCCGATGGCGCCGTTGCAAAGCGAGGAAATCGCAATCGGACACTAGTACGCTGTCCCGCAATGAACCTTCCCCATAACGATATAGTGGGGTCGCTTGCTCTCGGACCACGAGACGGCGTTGCTCGTCGTCGCCATAGCGCTGCTATGACTCCTCTTCGCGCCGGGTCTCGTGGTCCGATCGCCGCGCGACTTATTGAAGTTTATTGCGGGACAGCACACTAGGGATCTGGCCCAACGTCAGCGCACCGTCAGCTTGTTTGCTTAGGATGGTCCCACGTTCTTGCTCAGGACCTCCCGATGCCGAAGCGAATTTTCAACTGCAAGCCGGGCCAATTGCACGCACTGGCGCTGAGCGCATGGTGGCTTGGTAACTTGTTAACCGTCATCTCGCCAGCGTTTGCCGCGCCTCCGTCTACCGCCATAGTCACCGTCAGCCAAACCGGCGACCCTTGCCTGCACATCCTGGGCACACATGCAGAGGTCGGGCCGACGTCTGTCACGGTGAGTGGACGCGTAAGCCGCAGTCGGATGAGTACTGTTTTGTCGCAGCACGAGTTAGAGATTGGGATTTATGGTGCCAGCGGTGGCGCGTTGATGACCAAACGTTTGCCGGTTGGCCCGGCACAATTGCCGCGTCGAAATTCGCAACTGTTGGCATTCTCGGTGACGCTTCCGCATGTGCCACAGGCGGAGGAGAAGATTTTCGTGAAACTTGAACGCGTTAAAAAGTCGTGACTATGGGCTCTGGCAATCGCAAGTAATCATTGATAGAACCCTGACATGAGCCTGTAGTACTACGCCACCGTGTCCGGCGTGCCCTCAACGCGGTGTAAACTACCCGTTGCATCGATCACGCACTCCGCGAGATCACACGGAACGAATTTTCGGGACCATGGCGAGATGAAATGGCAGCGACTCACCGGGATACTCGTTGCAGTATGGTTTCCCTGCGCCGCGCTATCCGCGGAATCAGGACTGCTTAAGGCATTGCAGCTGCAAGTCGTTTACGACGGCGATGTCTGGGCCAATATTGACGGCGGACGTGACACCGGCAGCATCTACGTCGCGCACCTCGACCTTAGTCTCGCGGCGGATGCTGAGTCCCTCTGGAACTGGCCAGCCACACGCCTTTATTTTCGCGGCTTCGCGGACTCGGGTGCATCAATCAGCAACCGCGTCGGCGACATCCACGGCGTTAACAATTGGGAAGCGGGCTATCGTGGCGCAAAACTGCTGGAGGCATGGATCGAACGGAGCTTCAACCACGAGCAAAGCTCACTGCGTTTTGGGCTCTACGATACGACGACTGAATTCGACAAAAATAAATCCGAAGTCCTCTTTATAAACAACGCGCAGGGGATGAATCGGCCCCTGTCCCTCTCTGGTCTCAATGGACCGTCGACGTATTCCGCGACAAGTCTGGGTCTACGCCTACGGCATAATTTAGACGCGCATTGGACGTTAAAGGCAGGGCTTCTGGAGGGACTTCCTGGTGACCCGAACGACCCAAGCGCGTTTGCCGTCGGCATTCGATCGGCCGACGGTGCGTTGGC
>JAYUEZ010000391.1:0-4103 GCA_043738965.1 Gammaproteobacteria bacterium | reverse complement strand
ATTTTTGTTTGGGTTCGGCGCTCGCGCGACTCGAGCTCAAGGTCGTATTCGAGGAGCTGCTTAAGCATGATCTTGATTTTGAAGTGGACGGCACGCCGTTATGGATGCCGAACAATCGCCTCGTTGGATTGAAATCCCTGCCCCTGCGGGCGAAGTAAATGCCCAGCGATTGTGGCGCTTGCGCGTGCCGATGGATTCGTCGAAATACATCACGTCGAAATGATGTTCCGATAGTGAAACGATCTATACACTGAATTTATTCAACGCTCTCGTCGAAAACACTCATCCCCAATACAACCAATAGTTGGAGGTAATGAATGGAAGTTGGAATTGCGCAGCTGATTGCAAGCTTCGGGTACCCAGGCATCACCGATCAGCAAGTGTATGCCGAGGAACTTCAAGTCGCGATGCTCGGCGAAGAACTTGGCTACGATCACTTGTTCTGTGTTGAACACCACTTCGAAGATTATTCGTTTTGCCCCGATAACTTTGTCTATCTCGCCCACGTAGCGGCCAAAACCAAGCGGATTAAGCTCGCCACCGGCGCCGTCATTTTGCCGTGGAATGCACAACCCCTACGCGTCGCCGAGAAAGCTTCGCTACTCGATACGTTATCGGGGGGACGCGCGATTCTAGGCATCGGACGGGGTTTATCCCGGCGTGAATTCGAGCCGATGGGAATTCCCATGGAAGAATCGCGCGAGCGCTTCGATGAAGCCGCGCCGATGATCCTCGAGGCGCTCGAGACGGGGGTGATGGAAGCACATCACGGCCGTTTTTATCAACAGCCGCGCGCGGTCCTTCGCCCCCGGCCCTTTAAGACCTTTCGTGATCGCACGACTCAAGTCGCAATGAGCGCGGATTCCGCCCTCGTCGCCGCGCAGCTCGGGGCGCAGATGATGGCGTTTAACTACAAAACGCCAGAAGCCATGAAAGCCGATATCGATCTCTATCGCGGAGAATTCCGCAGGGTGCATCAGCGCGAGCCGCGACCGGTGCTGCTGACCGAAATGAGCATCTGCGATACCGATCCCGCGCGCGCCCGTCGTCACGCCGAACAGTATGTCGCGACCTACTTACACAGCGTGCTTCATCACTACGAAATGATGGGCGACCATTTCAAAGACGCCAAGGGCTATGAAACCTACGCCGTGGGCGCCGAGGCGCTGCGTGCCGCGAGCATGGAAGATCGCGCCAAGGCGTACATCGAAGGTCAAATTTGGGGAACGCCCGATCAAATGCTCCGGCGTTATGAAGAACGTCGACAATTCATGGGCGATACGGGCGCGTTGTTTATTTTCCGCTTCGGCGGCGCGCCGATGGAAGTGGTCGAACGCAGCATGCGTTTGATCGGGAAAGAGGTCTTGCCAGTGCTGAAAAGCTGGACGGCTCCAGCACTGCCCTTCAAGGGGTCAGAGTCGTCGGTACCGGGTTTGTTGTCGGCGGAGAGCGTTTGAGAGAACCAACGACTCTGAGCCCTTGAATACTGGCCCCTTGAACAAGCCGCGCGATATCACCTCCCTTATCGATCCTGAAATCGTGCAGGCATTGGCGACCGTGAAATTGGGCTTCGATAAATTATCGCGCGAGACGTTGCCGCGCGTTCGCGAAGCGATGGCGGCCCTGCCGCCGATGACCCTATCCACGCGCGTAACGAGAGTCGACCACGCGATTCCGGAACGTCCGCCGCTGACGGTGAGAATCCACCGCGCGAAATCGGCGACCGGCAAGTTGCCGTGCATTTACTGGATGCACGGCGGCGGACTGGTGCTCGGTAGTAACCGCGGCGATGACCTGCGTTTCGATCGATGGTGTCCTCAACTCGATTGTGTTGGCGTTTCAGTCGAGTACGCGCTGGCGCCGGAATCCCCCTACCCGGGGCCGCTTGAGGATTGCTACGCGGGCCTGCGCTGGCTGCATCACCATGCGGAGTCGCTGGGGATCGATGTTCGGAGAATCGGCATTGGCGGCGCCAGCGCCGGCGCAGGGCTGGCCGCGGGGCTAGCGCTGTTGACGCGCGATCGCGCCGAGATCCCAGTCGCCTTTCAAGCCCTGATCTACCCCATGATCGACAATCGACAACAGACGACCTCAAGCCAGTGGAACGATCCGGTCTGGCCACCGCAGGCTAACCGTTTCGGGTGGGACTGTTATCTCGGTGATCTCCAAGGCGATGCCGTGCCGTGTTATGCCGCCGCCGCGCGGGCGCATGACCTGGAGCGCCTTCCGCCCACGTTTATTTGCGTCGGCGCCTTGGATGGGTTTTCCGACGAAGATATCGATTACGCCACACGTCTACGTCATGCCGGTGTGCCCACCGAATTGCACGTGTATGCAGGTGCGCCGCACGGCTTCGACGCCTTGACGCCGAATACCGCCGTCGCCCGGCGGGCCCGCCGCGATCTCGAGACTTGGTTGGCGGCGCAACTGGTCGGGTGACCGAATGACCCTTTGAACCCGCAAGTTCAAGGGGTCAGAGTCGTTGGTTCGCTAATGGTCTCCACCAACTGCGAACCCAAAACCAACGACTCTGACCCTTGATTCCCACCTTGATTCCCGAAAGTCAGTCTCGATTGATGCTTCCTGATACCGGACACCCCGGCGGGCCATTGTGAGTCGATAACCCTCGCGGGGTTCAAGTTTACGAAATTTGCCGGCGTCGATAACACCCCAACAGCGATAGCACTGCCGAACCAGCAAGCCAGACGGCGCTGGGCAGTGGCACCGCAGACGGGTTGCCGAAGGCGAGATCCACGCGAAACGCATCGCCGATGGTGTGCGATACCAGCGTGATGTCGAGCGTGAAATCGAGCGGGCTCGCCGAAGAAAATGCGCTCGTGTTACCGAGGCTGAGCGGGCCCGTTCCGAAAAACGCGAGCGCGGCAGCCACAGAGCTGAAAGTTTGATCGACCTCGGCTGAGCCGCCGCCCAAGTTGGCGCGAAAGCGCAGGCTGTCGAAACCGCTAATCTGCGGCGTTTCCCGCATGCCAAGCAGCAAGTCCTCCGGCCCCGGCAACAAGTTGAGATCGAGATCGAAGCTGACCGAGGCCTCGTTAATGTGGCTGGTGCCGGCACCATTCGACGGATAGGCAGTGGCGAGTGTGATCAAGCCGAAGAGACCGCTCCCGCCATTAGGTGTTGCGGTGGCGAAGGCTGCGGCCTGAAGACCCTCCGCAAGTGAGGCGGCCGGCGCGGCGCCGCCCATGGCGGCGCGGGATTCAGCGTCGCTCGTGCTCCCAACTTGCGCCGAGGCATTGGCGGTCACGCCGGTGACGAATTGCGTACCAAGCGCGGTGCCGGAGATTGCGGTAGCCCGAGCCGTACCGGAGGCACCCGTTGCAGTAGCGTGCGCCAGTGCTGCTCCGCCACCCCTGGTTTGAGTTGTACCGCCGCGCGCCGTTGCCGTCGAGTTTACAGCTCCGCCGCCGGTGCCCTCGGACATTGCCATCGCACTGCCGGGCGCTCCACCGATGCCATTAGCCTGTGCTGATCGGTTGCCACCATTAGCGATGGTGTTGACGTTCACGGCCGCCGACCCCGCGTTGCTGCCGATGGCATTGGCCTTAGCCGTGCCACCTCCAGACAACCCGCCAATCGCGGCGGGACCGCCCGTGACGCCACCGTTCGCCACCGCGCTCACTCCTACGGTGCTGTTCCCGGCTGCTCTTCCAGTCGCCGTCGCCGTCGCGTCGCCGCCATCGAGGCCGATCGTCTCACTGGAAGTGACGGCGAAACCAACGGACCCGCCTCTGGCATTCGCAGTTACGCTGATGCCGTGCCCGGCGCCGGTCGTCGTCGCCCCCGCATTGGCTGTCGCGTCGCCGCCATCGCCCCCTTTCGCGCCGCCAAATTCGGCAAGCGCGCCATTACCGCCAGTAGCGATTGCCATGACGTTGACCGTGCCCGCATCATTCGCGCCGTTAACGTCAGCTTCCGCACTGCCGCCTGCGGCGCCGGTTCCGGGCCGATTGCGACCGCCGCCACCGCCGCCATTCGCCTGGCTGGTGAGGAACAGCGCCGCTGAACTCGTGCTCTTGCTCAATGAACTGAGTGCCGTGCCCGCGCGACCGTTCGTAAATTCGACGCCGCCGCTCGTCGTACCG
>JAYUEZ010000390.1:0-10868 GCA_043738965.1 Gammaproteobacteria bacterium | reverse complement strand
ACGCGTTACGGCTTGAACTCGGCGCGCTCCGATTGGCCACCCTGCGCCGCGATAACGCCAATGTCCGGGCCGCCGCCGGTACCTTGGCGACTAGCTTGGCTCGCTATTTTTCGACCGAGGACTCGCTGATCGCGGCGCTGACTCGGCGCTTGGCGGAAGTGGCGAGTCTGGACCTGGCGCCGCCACTGCCTGATCTCAACAGCAGCAAAACCGCGCTCGCGGCGCTCAAAACGCGCGTTGAACCGCCCAGCGCGACCACGCAGGACCCCATGTGAAACTGCTGGGTGTGGTGTTGCTGGCGTTGATCCTCGCGGTCGCCGCGGGCCAGCTGCTGAGCCACCCAGGCCTGGTCGAGATCACTTACAGCGGCAAAGTGATTCGCGCCAGCTTGGTGGTGGCGGTCGGCGTGGTGGTGATCGGCGGCGGACTGCTGCTGATCGCGGTGCGCGCATTGTGGCGATTGATAACGTTGCCGAAGCGCGTCCGCCTGTGGCGCCACGCACGCGCTACTCGGCGCGGCTATCGAAATTTCGACACAGGTTTGCTGGCGCTGGCGGCCGGCGATTATCCGCGCGCCGAACGCTTGCTTGGCCAATCAAACGCACCTGAAGTTAGCGCCGCACAATATCTCGCCGCCGCGCAGGCCGCGCATGCGCTTAAGGCCTCCGCTCGGCGCGACGGCTATTTAGCGCTCGCGCGCGAAACGGCGCCCCGCCATGCGCTGACCATTGAGCTGCAACAAATCGAAATGCAGTTGGCGGCTGGCGAGCTCGACGCCGCCGCTGCTGGGCTTGCACGTCTGGCACCGCGCGCGGCGAACCGGCCCCAGGCTTTGGTGTTACGCCATCGGCTAAGCGTCGCCCGCGGCGCGTGGCACGACGCTGCGGCCTTGTTGCCGCAATTAAAGAAAACGCAGGCTTATCCGGCGGCGCAGCTCAGTCAATTCGAAGCCGAACACACGGCGCGGGTTTTTACACAGGGCATGGCTAACCGCGAGGCCGCGTTCCAGGCTTGGGACGCGGTGCCCAAAGCCCTACGTACCGAACCGGTGGTCGCCGGCGCCTATGCGCGCGCGCTGCTTGAGTTAAACGATCAAGACGGCGCCGAAGCGGTTATTCGCAAAGCGCTCGGGGTGGTCTGGGATAGCCGGTTGGTGGCCTTGTATGGCGAACTCCGCTTAGCGACGCCGCTCGCCGCGGTTCACCACGCCGAAGGCTGGTTGCTAGCCCATGCGGAGGACGTAGCGCTCCACTTGAGTCTTGGTCGATTGTGTTTGACTGCCGGACTGTGGGGCAAGGCGCGCGGGTATCTCGAGAATGCGATTGCCCGTGCCCCCTCCACCCAAGCCTATCACTGGCTAGCCCAAGCCTTTGATCACCTGGGCGAACCAGAGACTGCGGCGCGCCAACGCGAACGCGGTCTCGATCATGCGGCCGGTGTGACGCCGGCTACTCGGGTAAGCTCCGCGTACTCGTCAGCCACTTCGTGACCGGGGCCCAGCATTCGCGATCCGGCATGGTCGCCATCGGCGCGAATTCGAAGATCGAAAGGCCGCGATCAGCCGCCCGTAGGTAATTGACGCTCGAGCGTAAATTGGCCAAAAACGGGAGTTTGCGGCCGTTTGGCAGCTTGATCTGTTCGAGGTATTCGTCCAATTCAGCGGTGGCTTGGGTGCCTTCGCGGGCTCGGTTCGCGATTGTCGCGACTTTGACTTCATGTTTTTCGATGACCCGCACGGCCATCAATTCGGCTAGAAAATGCTCGGCCGCACGCACATCAACAGGCGACGGAATGACCGGAATGACAATGGTTTGCGCCCGGCGCACGAGGTTGCCGAGGTCCTCGCCATGGGTCGCGGCTGGCGCATCGATGACAACAACGTCAATGCCAGACGGCACGCGTAAGCCATGCCCGGCGGCATCAATCCCCTTGATCTCCGGCCGATCAGATTCGCGCGCCGCCAGCCAATCCAGGCTGCTGTGTTGCGGATCGAAATCGGCCAGGGCCACTGCCTGGCCGCGATCGGCAAAAAAACCGGCGATATTGGTGGCAATGGTGGTCTTGCCACTACCGCCCTTAGAGTTCAGCACGAGTATCGTCCGCATGAGTCCCCCCGGAGGATTTGTGTTGTTTAAACTTCCGCGACCGCGCAAGTATAAAACTCGTTGGCGAATTCCTCACGCGTCGCGTTTAACGCTGTCGCGACCTTGTTCCGAAGGCGCGCATCGCGCGCGGTCACGACGCTCCATGAGTCGCGCGATCACGGGATTTAGCAGCAATTGCATCGCCGTTACATGTTCGCTTGCCGGCACGACCAAAGTATCCGGCCGCGATTGGAACGAGCCCGTCAGCGACTCCAACAGTGCAGGGTAATCCGGCCGGATCTTTGGCGGATTCGCGATATGGATGACCACCAAGCTTTCGTCGTTGGTAGGAATGGCGCCGGCTGTGAACGGGTTCGACGTATCGATGGTGGGGACCCGTTGGAAATTGATGTCAGTGCGCGAAAACTGTGGGCAGATGTAATGTACATAATCTGGCATGCGGCGCAAAATCATATCGGTCGCGGCTTCTTTGGAGTAGCCGCGGACCGCTTCATCGCGATGAATTTTCTGAATCCATTCGAGATTGATGATCGGTACCACGCCGATGGTCAAATCGACATACCGCGCGACATCGTAAATGTCCGTGACCAAGGCCCCGTGCAAGCCTTCATAGAACAATAAATCGGTGTCCGCCGGCAACGACGCCCAGGCCGTAAAGCTCCCCGGCTCGCCACCATGCTGTTCGGCATCGGTCTGCGTGTGCAGGTAATGGCGATGGCGACCCGCGCCTGTGGCCGCGTAAGTCCGAACCAAGCGCTCCAACTCATCGAATAAATTGCCATCGGGTCCGAAGTGGGTGAGGTCACGATTGGCGGCCGCCGCGGCCGCGACTTCGCGCGCCATTTCGACGCGGTCATAACGATGGTAGCTGTCACCTTCGATCCACGCCGCGCGGACCCCAGCGTCTGCAAAAATGCGCGCAAAGGCGGTGCGCACGCTGGTCGTCCCGGCACCGGAGGATCCAGTAACCGCGACAATGGGATGAAGTGCCGACATAAGCGCTCAAGCGAACTGGGAATGACCGCATTCTAACTCCCCGCCGACGTGCAAAACCGCCCTTGGCTGGGCATAGTGTCCGGATGTTTGAAACTACCAAGGGCCTCGGCAGCTATCGCCGCTTACTCGCGGCTGTTCAGCCATATCGCCCGATATTTCTCGGATCGTTGCTCGGCATGGTGGCCTTGGCTTCCACCGAATGGGTCTTGCCGGCGTTGTTGCGACACTTGGTCGACGATGAATTTGGCAAGGATCTCGGCCGTTATTTCTTATTACTGCCGGTGGTGCTGATCGTGCTGTTTTTCACGCGCGGGTTGATGAGTTATGTCGCCAACGTCGGATTGAATGCGCTGGCGAATCGCGTGGTGATGGACTTACGAGCCGCGATGTTCCGTACCCTGGTCGCGTTGCCAACGCGGTTCTTCGATCAGCGCACGGCGGGCGAGGTGATTTCCAAGTTCACTTTCGACGTGACGCAGATGACCCAAGCGGCGACCAATTGTTTGACGGTGCTCGTGAAAGATTCGTTCATCATCGTGGCCTTGATCGCGTACCTCATCTACATCAACGGTCGCTTGGCGGTGTTTCTGTTCCTCGTCGCGCCGCCGACCGCCTGGATCATCAGCAAAGTTTCGCGTCGGATGCGCCAATTGAGTCATCGCCTGCAAGGCACGATGGGTGCGATCAACGCCGTGATCGAGGAAGCCATTGGCGGTCATCGCGATATCAAGATCTTCGGCGGCCAGGACTATGAAATTGGCCGTTTTGGGCGCGCGATTAACGCCGCGCGTAAATTCACGATGAAAGTCGTCAGCACCAACGCGGCCACCGAGCCCCTGGTGCAAGCCTGTATCGCGTTGGGCGTCGGCTTGATGGTGATGTTGGCGCTGCGCGAAGCGGCGCGCGGGAGTATCACCCGCGGCGACTTCGTGTCGTTTGTCACTGCCACCGCGATGTTGCTGCCGCCGGTTAAACGCCTTACCAACATGAATGAGAACCTGCAACGCGGACTCGCCGCCGCCGACAGTGTGTTCGCGCTGATCGATGAACCGACCGAGCCAACCGCTGGTACGGCGCCGCTGACAGCGGTGCGCGGCGCGCTTGAGTTTCGCGGCGTGCACGCGGGATATCGCGATTCACCTGTGTTGTACGCTATTAATCTCAACATTCAAGCCGGTGAATCGGTTGCGTTTGTCGGACCCTCCGGCGGCGGCAAAACCAGTCTGGTGAACTTGATCCCGCGGTTTTATGAACCGACTGAAGGTGAAATTCTGCTCGATGGGCAACGGATCGCCGACTGTGATTTAGGCGATTTGCGCGCGCAAATCGCCTATGTCGGACAACACGTGGTGTTATTCAACGACACCATCTATCACAACATCGCGTACGGCGCGCTCCGCGAACTCCCGCGCGCGCAAGTCCTGGCCGCGGCCGATGCGGCGTTTGTCACCGAATTTGTCGCGCCTCTACCGCAGGGTTTTGATACCGAAATTGGCGATAAGGGCCTGCGCCTGTCGGGTGGCCAGCGGCAGCGCTTGGCGTTGGCGCGCGCTATCTTGAAAGATGCGCCGATTCTGATTTTGGATGAAGCAACCTCCGCGCTTGACGCCGAATCCGAACGCCGCGTGCAAGACGCGCTCACCAAGCTCCGGCCAGGCCGCACGTGCCTCATCATCGCGCATCGTCTAGCGACGATTGAGGGCGTTGACCGGGTAGTCGTGATCGAGGACGGCCGCATCCTCGAACAAGGCACGCACGACGCGTTGCTAAAACAGGGCGGTCTCTATGCCAAGCTGCACGCACTGCAGTATGAAAGTGCCGAGCGCGCGGATGCTTGAAGTTTGGATTCGGGGTGAGGGGGTGAAAGATCGCTCGCGATGACGATTACTCGCCGCCCTCCCACGCCAAAAAGTTCTTGAGCAGCTGCAATCCCGCTGCCGCACTTTTCTCCGGATGGAACTGCGTCGCGAACACGTTGGCGCTGGCCATCGCCGAGACAAACCGATCGATATAGTCGGTATAACCCATCACCAGCTCGGCGGCTTGGGGCGCCACGTAGTAGCTATGGACGAAGTAGAAGCGCGTGCCGCTCGGAATGCCGGCAGTGACCGGATGCGCTTTGGCCCACCGGACTTCGTTCCAACCCATATGCGGAATCTTGCGCGGCGTGCCGTCCGGCGCTGGTCCAGCGTCGGCGCGAAAGCGCTGAACTTTTCCCGCATACACGCCAAGACAGGGAGTACCGCCGTCTTCGTCACTCGACACCATCAATGACTGTAGCCCGAGACAAATGCCAAAAAAAGGTCGCGTGCGCAGACACTCGCGTAAGGTGGTGAGCAGATCGCGTTCGCGCAAGCGGGCCATGCAATCGCCGATGGCGCCTTGGCCGGGAAACACGACGCGATCCGCGTTTAATAAATCCGCTGCCGCGGCGGTGACTTGCACGGAATGGCGTCCTTCCGCCGCCACTTCTACCGCCTTCGCGACCGAGCGCAGATTGCTGCCACCATAGTCGACCACCGCGACCCGTTGCATACCCGCGCCTACAGCGAACCCTTGGTCGATGGCACCGCGCCGCCGAGGCGCGCATCAATCTCGCAGGCCATGCGTAGCGCGCGGCCGAAGGCCTTGAAAATCGTCTCGATGATATGGTGCGCATTGCGGCCGCGCAGGGCGTCGATATGCAAGGTGACCTGCGCATGATTGATGAGTCCTTGAAAGAACTCATAGAACAGATCGACATCGAATTCGCCGATCCGCGCGCGTGGGAATTGCACGTGATAATCGAGTCCTGGCCGACCCGAGAGATCGATCACCACGCGCGATAGAGCCTCGTCAAGCGGGACATAGGCATGGCCGTAGCGGCGCAGCCCGGTTTTGTCACCCCAGGCCTGAGCCAAGGCTTGACCGAGTGTGATACCGATATCCTCGACCGTGTGATGAGCGTCGATTTGTAAATCGCCGGTGGCTTTGACGCTGATATCGATCACGCCATGCCGGCAGACCTGATCTAACATGTGTTCCAGGAACGGCAGTCCAGTGCTGAACTCACCGACACCGCTGCCATCGAGGTTAACCGCGACGGTGATTTGCGTCTCTTTGGTGTTCCGCTCAACGCGGGCGCGACGTTCGCTCATGATGAAGTGTGAGGAGTTGAATTGAATTACGTTAGGTTTGCACAAGATACCATGGCCGTGCCTATTGCCGCCTGCAAAATACGCCGGATCCGGTCATGACCGGGGCCCTCGATCTGGCAGCGGTCGAACACTACTTTCGTGCACTACAAGATCAGATCTGTGCACGACTTGCCGAACTCGACGGCACGGCTCGGTTTCACGAAGATGCCTGGACTCGCACGACGGGCGGCGGCGGTCGCACGCGGGTGCTAACCGGCGGCGCGGTCTTCGAACAAGCGGGCGTGAATTTCTCGGAGGTCAGTGGGGACGCGCTACCCCCAGCCGCGACCGTCAAGCGCCCCGAACTGGCGGGCCGCGCATTCCGCGCGATGGGCGTGTCGTTGGTCGTCCATCCGCGTAATCCCTATGTGCCGACCTCGCATTGCAATGTGCGCTGCTTCGTTGCCACCAAGGCTTATACCGAACCCGTGTTTTGGTTTGGTGGAGGTTTCGATCTAACTCCTTATTACGGCTTTGACGAAGATGCCGAACATTGGCATCGCACGGCCTTGGCGGCCTGCACGTTGTTCGGGCGCGAGGTTTATCCGCGTTACAAGCAATGGTGCGATGAGTATTTCTATCTCAAGCATCGGGACGAGCAGCGCGGGATTGGCGGATTATTTTTCGACGACTTGAACGAATGGGGCTTCGCGCGAAGTTTTGCCTTCATGCGCAGTGTGGGCGATCACTATCTCACGGCGTATGCGCCGATTGTGGAGCGCCGCCGCGCCACGCCGTTTGGCGAACGCGAACGCGACTTCCAGCTCTATCGGCGGGGTCGTTATGTGGAATTTAATCTGGTTTACGATCGTGGCACTTTGTTCGGATTACAAACTGGCGGCCGTACGGAATCAATTCTAATGTCGTTGCCGCCGGAAGTGCGTTTCCGCTACAACTGGCAACCGCAACCGGGCACCCCTGAAGCGGATCTTTATGGGCGGTTTTTAAAGCCGCGTGAGTGGGTATGATGTTGCAAGGAGGGATGCCCACCATGGATTTCAACGAGATCGTCCGCCGCCTTGCCGCCGTGGAGACCACGCATCTCGCGGACGCGGATAAAAGTATTCGCGTCATGGACGCCGGGATAAAACCACTGCGCTTAGGTTTGAAACTCATTGGGCGCGCGTTCACCGTGCGCTGCCGCGAAGATTTTTTGACGGTCATGGTTGGACTGGCGAACGCCGTGCCCGGCGATGTGCTCGTGGTGGATACGCGAGGTAGCCGCCGGGCGGTCGTTGGCGAACTTTTCACCTTTGAGGCGAAGCGGCGGGGGCTGGCCGGCATTGTCGTTGACGGTTCGGTGCGCGACACGGTCACCCTTCGCGACATCGACTTGCCCGTCTATGCCCGCAGCGCCACCCCGCTCGCCGGCGCCACCCAGCAGATATTCGAGGTGCAGGTGCCGGTTGGTTGCGGAGGCGTTACGGTCAATCCCGGCGATATTCTGTTTGGCGATGACGACGGCATCATCGTCGCGAGCAGCACCGAACTCGAAACCTTATTACCGCTTGCCGAGCAGATCGAAGCCCGCGAACGTGCGGCCATCGCACGCATGCAGCAGGGCGAAAGCTTGCTCTCGATGCTGAATTTCGACGAACATCGAGAGAACCTGCTAGCGGGCCGGCCGAGCGTGCTCCGCTTTTTGATCTGAGGATTTTTAGATGAGTTCGAATAATCTTGATCAACGGAGGTTGCTATGTCACTCGATATGGAAAAACTGAACGCGCTGGTCATGCGCATGATTGGCGATGTCGGCGCGGCGGCGCAGGGCTCGCTGGTGTTGTTAGGGGATCGCCTCGGTCTGTACCGCGCACTGGCCACGCACGGGCCGCTGACGGCCGCGGCCTTCGCGAGCCAACTCGGCATGCACGAGCGTTACGTTCGCGAATGGCTGCACGCGCAAACCGCCGCGCAATACATTGAATACGATGCCGCACGCGAGACGTTTGCCATGAGCCCTGAGCAGGCGGCGGTGTTCGCCGATCCCGATAGTCCGGCAGCGCTCACCGGGGGCTATTGGGGGATCTCGTCGTTGTATCAAGACGAACCAAAAATCGCCGAGGCTTTTAAGACCGGCGAGGGTGTGCCGTGGAGCGCGCACAGTCCATGTTTGTTTTGTGGCACCGAAAAGTTTTTTGGTCCGGCCTACAAAGCGAATCTAGTCGGCAGCTGGTTGCCGGCCTTGGACGGCATGGCCGCCAAGCTCGAGCGCGGGGTTAAAGTGGCCGACGTTGGCTGCGGACACGCACTGTCCACGCGTCTGATGGCGCAAGCCTTTCCGAAGTCGCAGTTTGTTGGCATCGACTATCACCAACCGTCGATCGATCATGCCCGCGACATTGCCGGCAAAGAGGGCCTGAAGAATATATCGTTTGAGCAGGGATCGGCACAGGAATTCACTGGCGGCAATTACGATCTCATTACGTTTTTCGATTGTCTGCACGACATGGGCGATCCCACCGGCGCCGCGCGGAATGTGCGTCAACGCTTAGCGCCGGATGGGACGTGGATGATCGTGGAGCCCATGGCGGGCGATACCTTGACGGAGAACCTCAACCCCATCGGTCGCGCATTTTTCGCGTTCTCGACCATGGTGTGTGTGCCGGCGTCGTTAAGCCAAACCGGTCGTGCAGGTCTAGGCGCCCAAGCGGGCGAGAAACGCTTGACCGAAGTGATCAAAGCGGGTGGCTTCACGCGCGTGCGCCGCGCGACTGAGACGCCAACGAATATGATCTTGGAAGCGCGACCCTAGTCAACCTTCCTAAAACAAACAACGCACGAGGAGGGTTCCGTGACTCACGCCATTCGCATTCATCAGCCGGGCGGACCGGAAGTGTTACGGTGGGAAGCGCTCGATGCCCCCGCACCTAGCGCCGGCGAAGTCGCACTGCGCCACACCGCCGTGGGTCTCAATTACATCGACGTCTACCATCGCACCGGGTTTTATCCCACGCCAACACCGTTCACGCCAGGTCTCGAAGCCGCCGGTGTGGTCACTGCGCTCGGCGCCAATGTCACCAGTTTGAAAGTGGGGGACCGCGTGGCCTATGCCACGGGTCCCGTGGGCGCGTATAGCGAAGCACGGGTGATCGCCGCTGATCGCGTGGTGAAGATCCCGGAGGCGATCACCGACCACCAAGCCGCGGCGATGATGTTGCAAGGCATGACGGTGGAATATCTGGTGCGTCGCACGTATCAAATTAAACGCGGCGACATGGTGTTGGTGCACGCCGCCGCGGGCGGCGTCGGGCTCATTCTGTGTCAATGGGCGAAGCATCTGGGCGCGACCGTGATTGGCACCGTGAGTTCGGATGAGAAGGCGGCGCTCGCGCGCGCGAACGGTTGTGATCATCCCGTCGTCTATACCCGCGAAGATTTTCAAGCGCGCGTCATGGAAATCACCAACGGCGCTAAGGTGCCGGTGGTATACGATTCAGTGGGCCGTGATACGTTTAATAAATCGCTCGACTGTCTCGCCCCAATGGGCTTGCTCGCGTTGTTTGGTCAAGCCTCGGGCCCGGTTCCCCCGTTTGATCTCGGGCTGCTGGCGGCCAAGGGTTCGTTGTTTGTTACCCGCCCCACGCTCTTCTCGTATACCGCCAAACGCGCGGACTTGGAGGCGAGTGCCGCCGCGCTATTCGACGTGGTGCAACGCGGCGTGGTGAAGATCACGGTCAACCAAACGTATGCGCTCCGCGACGCGGCGCAGGCGCACCGCGATCTCGAAGCGCGACGCACAACAGGCTCGACCCTCTTCACCGTGAGTTGAGGCGGCGTCGTGAGCGATCGAGGGTTTGACTATCCGGGCGGCGACATCGTGCTTGATGGACGGCCCCACGGCCAACCCTTTTTAAAGCCCCTGTACGGACCACCACCGTATCAATACACGAACGACACGGTGTTGATTGTGGTGTACGAGGCGCCTGAAGCCGCCATTCGTGAAGTGTTGCCGCGCGAACTCGAGCCCTTGCCAGGAAATTCGGTCGCGCTGTGTTTTTTTCTGTGCCCCGACGTCACCGGTATCGGGCCGCACAATTTCACGATGCCATGTATTCCCGTGCGCTATGGCGACTACGTCGCGCAATACGTGCCGTATCTCTACACCAGCACCGACGCGAGCCTTGCGTGTTATCGCGAAGGGCAAGGCTGGCCGGCGGTGTTTGGGCAGACTGAAATGGTCGAGTCGCAGGGAAGGGTCAGCGCACGAGTCACGCGCAATGGACAAGAGGTGATCCGCGCCACGGCCGAGGTAGGTGGCGAACTCATCACCGCGCTCGAGTTTCTCCCGCTCATTCTGTATCGCGAATTCGCGAGCGTGGACGGTAAGGAAGCCGAGGCGGCTTATTTGCTGACCTCAACGTCGCTGTTCACGGATCTCAAATTTCACGGTGGTACCGCGAGACTCGATTTTCCAAACAATGGTAGTGATCCGATCGCACGCCTGTCGCCGCTAAAAATCACCGCAACCGTCTACGGCACGATGGATGATCGCTACCCCGAAACGATCCGGGTGTTAAAGCGCTTGAAGTAACGCTCGACGTCGGCTGAACATCGTCTTCAATATCTGATCGAAAAGAGATTGCCATGGCAA
>JAYUEZ010000389.1:0-4117 GCA_043738965.1 Gammaproteobacteria bacterium | reverse complement strand
AAGCTTCGACCGGTGTATTGCCCGCACCGGCGCCGAGCCCGGCCGCCGAGCCATCAATGCGATTTGCTCCCGCTTCAACCGCGGCGATTGAATTCGTCACGCCCAGCGCCAGATTATGATGCCCATGAAAACCGATCTCGGTCTCCGGTTTCAGCACGCGGCGGAGGGCGGCGATCCGCGCCGTGACATCGGCTGGCAACATGTAGCCGGCTGAGTCCGTACAGTAAATACAGTTCGCGCCGTAGTCTTCCATTTGCTTGCCCTGCACGGCCAAGGCATCGGCTTCGATCATATGCGCCATCATCAGAAAGCCGACCGTATCTAACCCTAAGGTTCGCGCGCGCTTGATGTGCTGCTCGGATACATCCGCCTCGGTGCACAGCGTCGCGACCCGCACGGTATGGATCCCGCACTCATAGGCCATCTGGAGATCATCCGCCGTCCCAATGCCCGGGATCAGCAACACCGAAACCTTGGTCTTCTTCAGCGCCGGAATGACATGCCGGAGATATTGCTCATCGCTAAACGCCGGGAAGCCGTAGTTGATCGACGCGCCGCCCAGACCGTCGCCATGCGTCACTTCGATGTAATCGACGCCAGCGTCGTCGAGCCCGGTCGCGATGGAATACATTTGCTCGAGCGTGATCTGATGTTGCTTCGGATGCATGCCGTCACGCAGGCACATGTCATGAATTTTGACCTGCATGGGCTTAGCCATCACGCCGCCTCCGTTTGAATTCTCGGAAAGCTTAAACTGCCGTCGCTTAAACGCTGCGCGAACATTTCGCCCGTGCGGAGCGCCGCCGCGGTCATGATGTCGAGATTGCCAGCGTACTTCGGCAGGTAATCACCGAGCCCAGCCACTTCCAAAAATACCGATACACGCTTGCCATCAAACACCGGATTTTGTTTCAGCTTGTAGCCCGGCACATAACGCTGAACTTCGGCGACCATGGCTTTGATCGAAGCCGTGATCTTCACTTCATCGGGCGTGTCTTCGGTCAGGCAATGCACGGTGTCACGCATCAACAGCGGCGGTTCCGCCGGATTTAGAATGATGATTGCCTTGCCCTTCTTGGCGCCGCCGACGCGCTCGATACCGCGCGCCGTGGTGCGCGTGAATTCATCGATATTCTTGCGCGTGCCCGGGCCCGCCGATTTCGACGCGACCGTCGCGATGATCTCGGCATACGACACGCCTTGCACGCGCGCCACCGCGTGCACGATGGGGATGGTCGCCTGACCGCCGCAGCTCACCATGTTCACGTTCGCGGTTTGGCTTTGCATGTGCTGTTCAAGATTGACTGGCGGCACGCAAAATGGACCGATCGCAGCCGGTGTGAGATCGATCATGAACACGCCTTGCGCTAAAACCTTGCGACTGTTCTCGGCATGCACATACGCCGAGGTTGCGTCGAACGCGAGTTGAATACCGTCGGCTTTGAAGTGCGGCAGCGCCGCATCGAGTCCTTCGTGGGTGGCTTTCAAGCCCGCCGCGCGCGCCTTGGCCAGGCCATCGGAGTCCGGATCAACACCGATCATCCACACCGGATTTAGCCACTCGCTACGCAGCGCCTTGACCATAAGGTCGGTGCCGATATTGCCCGAGCCGATTAATGCGCAGTTAATTTTCATAACCACCTCTAGATAAATTTTGCATGTAAGCGGCCAATCCCACCGACCGCGAGTTCCATTTCATCGCCCGCTTTGATGGGGATGAGCGGGACCAACGAACCCGAGAGAATAATGTCACCGGCCTTCAAACCTACGCCATGCCGGCCTAAGGCATTCGCGAGCCAGGTCACACAGTTCACCGGCGATCCCAACGCGGCGGCACCGGCGCCGGTCGCGACCAATTCACCGTTCTTCCATAGCACCATGCCGCAGGTCACGAGATCGACACTGTGCGGATCAACCAATTCATCGGCCGCGACGAACAATCCGCAGGAGGCGTTGTCAGCGATCGTGTCTTGAATCTTGATCTTCCAATCACGGACCCGCGAATCGACAATTTCGAAACAGGCTTTAACTCCCGCCGTGGCGGCGAGCACATCGGCATTCGTCACCCCCGGTCCTTGCAGATCGTGCTTCAAGACAAAGGCAATTTCACCTTCCGCGCGCGGCTGAATGAGCTCGCGACTGATCGGGATCGGCGCCCCGGCTTTACATTGCATGCGATCAGTCAGGAAACCGAAATCTGGTTGATTGACCTTGAGCATGTCTTGTACCGCGCGGCTGGTCGCGCCAATTTTTTTGCCGACCACGCGCTCGCCGTCGGCTTCGCGCCGTTTCAGAACCTTAAGGGAAATTTGGTAGGCGTCGTCTTGGGTAAGTTCGGGCGTACGCTCGGTAAGCGGCGCGACGACCGTGCGCTGGCGGAGCGCTTGATAGAGCTCATCGCTGTAGCGATCGAGCGTGGCGGTATCGACCATGTTAGTACCTGATGCAGATGTTGCGTAATTCGGTGTAGAACTCGAGCGAGTGCACACCACCTTCGCGGCCAATGCCGGAGTGTTTCATGCCGCCAAACGGCGTGCGGAGATCGCGCAGAAACCAGCTGTTGACCCAGGTGATCCCAGACTGCAGTTGCGCCGCCACGCGATGCGCGCGCGCCAGATCACGCGTCCACACCACGCTCGTCAGTCCATACGGCGTGTCGTTGGCGATGCGGATCACTTCGTCTTCGCTATCGAAGGGCCCGATATGGCAACAGGGCCCGAAGATCTCTTCACGATTGGTGCGCGCCGAAGGCGGCAGGCCGGTCCAGATCGTCGGTTGCACCCACGCGCCGTGTTTGAGCGCGTCGGGCATACTCGGAATTCCGCCGCCGGTGACGACCGTTGCCCCTTCCTCGACTGCGAGTTGGTAGTAACTCAAGACCTTCTCGCGATGCACTTGGCTGATCAGGGGCCCGAGCGTCACACCCGGCTCTTTGGGCGGACCGATTTTGAGTTTCTCGGTCGCTTCTTTCAGCTTTTGCACGAAGCTCGGAAACAAGGATCGTTCGACGTAAATGCGTTCGGTGCCCAGGCACACCTGGCCACAATTGACGAAGGTAGAACGGATGGTCGTCGCGATGGCGAAATCGAGATCGCAGTCGGCGAACACCAGCGCGGGATTCTTGCCGCCGAGTTCGAAGGACACCGAGCGCAAGCCCTTTGACGCGGCACGCATGATGGCTTCGCCAGTCCGTGTTTCGCCGGTGAAGGTTATCGCATCCACGTCCGGGTGTTCGGTTAGAAACGCGCCCGCTGAGTCTGGACCGAAGCCGTTGATCACGTTGTAGACGCCGGGCGGGATCCCGGCTTCGTTCATGACTTCCCCGAGCAACGAGGTCGTCAGCGGCGTTTCCTCCGACGGTTTGACCACCACGGTATTGCCGCACGCGAGCGCCGGGCCAACTTTCCAGGTCATGAGCATCAGCGGCAAATTCCACGGACACACCACCGCCACGACGCCCTTCGGCACCCGCAACGAATAATTCAACACATTCGCGCCATCGGGCGCGTGCATCGTGAACGCTTCGGTCGGAACATTTTTGACGATGTCGGCGAACACGCGAAAATTGGCGGCGCCGCGCGGAATATCGATATGGCTGCAATCGCCATAGGGTTTGCCGGTGTCGAGACACTCGGCTTCGACGAATTCATCAAACCGTTTTTGGATGCAGTCGGCGAGCTTGTGCAACAGTGCGGTGCGGTCTGGGACCGTCATTTTTCCCCAGGGACCGCTGAGCGCGGCACGCGCCGCGGCGACCGCGGCGTCGACTTCGGCCTTGCCGGCTTCGTGCACCGTCGCGATCTGCGTGCCATCGACCGGACTGATATCAGCAAAGGTCTTGCCGCTCGCCGAGCGGACGTAGTGTCCGTTGATGAAATGCATGACCTCGCGTTTGCGCGTGGGCACGACGTTGATCACCGCTTCTTGCGCCATAGAATGACCCTTCAATTAAAGATTGAGCCGACGCACGAATGCCTGCGCGCATTCGTCGTCTTGTTCTTAAGCCCCGCGCCTGAAATCTTATAGGCTCCATGGATCGACAAGCAATCAATAAATCGGCGTTCTCGACGCGGGTGGAAATTGGTTCGTAGAACGCGCGGCGGCGACCATCCGTCCG
>JAYUEZ010000388.1:0-10935 GCA_043738965.1 Gammaproteobacteria bacterium | reverse complement strand
AACGGTGAAATATCCCTTGATATCACGACGCTGCCGCTGATCGATCCGCTCACCTATAAGCTCGTGCAACGGGCACAGACTACCGCGGTATTTCAACTCGAATCGCGCGGCATGAAGGAGTTAATCAAACGGCTGCAGCCCGACAGTTTCGAAGATTTAATCGCCCTGGTGGCGCTGTTTCGGCCGGGCCCGCTCCAATCCGGGATGGTCGAAGACTTCATCGATCGCAAGCACGGCAAGGCGGTCGTGAAGTACCCCACGCCAGCGCTCGAAGGTATTCTAAAACCGACCTACGGCGTTATCTTGTACCAAGAACAAGTGATGCAGATAGCGCAGGTGCTCGCTGGCTACACGCTTGGCGCCGCCGATTTATTGCGGCGCGCGATGGGCAAGAAGAAAGCCGAAGAAATGGCGCAACAGCGCCAGACTTTTATCACTGGCGCGACGGATCGCGGCATCGAACATGATGTCGCCGCGCTGATTTTCGACTTGATGGAAAAATTCGCGGGTTACGGTTTCAATAAATCGCATTCCGCCGCCTATGCCCTGGTGGCCTATCAAACCGCTTGGCTGAAAGCGCACTATCCAGCCGAATTCATGGCGGCGGTGTTGTCGGCGGATATGGATACCACAGACAAAGTTGTGCGTCTGATGGACGAATGCCGGCAATTGCAAATCACGGTGCAAAGTCCGGACATCAATACGTGTGAGCACCGGTTTACCGTCGCCGATGCGCACACTATTCGTTATGGCCTGGGCGCGATCAAGGGCGTCGGCGAAGCGGCGGTGGTAGCAGTCGCCGAGGAGCGCGCCACGCACGGCCCATATCGTGATTTGTTTGATCTATGCCAGCGCAATGATGCGCGAAAACTTGGCCGTCGGGTGCTCGAGGCTTTAATCAAATCTGGCGCGCTTGATTCCTTCGGTGCGCCGCGCCGTGGCCTGATGATGACGCTGGAACCAGCATTGCAGGCGGCCGATCAACAAGCCAGGGCCGCCGAACGCGGACAAGTCGATATGTTTGGTTTAGCGCACGACGCCGATTCGAGTGCGACCGATACCTCGGCGTGGCAACGCGCGGTGCGATGCGAAGAGTGGTCCCAAGCGCAAATCCTGGGCTGGGAAAAAGAGACCCTCGGTTTGTACTTGAGTGGCCATCCCATCGATCGCTATCGTCTGGAGCTACAAGCGCTCGGCGCGGTACGCTTGCTGGATTTGAAGTCTGGCCGGAAGCGGGTCGCGGGATTCATTTTAGGCCTGCGTTTTATGAAGAGCCGGCGCGGACGCATGGCGATTTTAACCGTCGATGACGACACCGCTCGAATTGAAGTGACTGTGTACAATGAAGCGCTCGAAAATGCGCTCGACAAACTGGCGGTCGATCGCTTGGTAGTGCTCGAAGGTGAATGTGCGGTCGATGACTACAGCGGCGAGCCAACGCTGAACGCGCAACAGATCTGGAGCATCGATGAAGCACGCCAGCGGTTCGCGCGGGCCGTGGTGATTCGAGTCGAGCAAGGACGCTTGAATGGCCTCGTCGGCGGTCTGCAAACGGCGTTGAAGGCTTATGGCCGTGGACCCTGTCCGGTCAGCATCGAGTATGCGACCGAATCCGCCCAGGCGCGTATCAAGCTCGCGGACGAATGGCGCGTGCACGCCAACGAAGCCTTGCTCGATCAATTACGTGCGCATGTCGGTGATGACGCCGTCACCGTGGAATACTAAGGGTCTGCGAAGTCATGTCAGCAATAACTCCCGAAATCTCGACCATCAACTATCAGTTCCTCGATTTCGAGCAACCGATTGCTGAGCTGGAAGCTAAAATTGAAGCGTTACGCAAGGTCGGTAATGATTCCGAACTCAATATCGGTGTCGAGATCGAAAAATTGCAAGAGCGCTCGCGGGATCTCACGCGCCAAATATTCTCGGCGCTCACCCCGTGGCAGGTGTCGAAGTTGGCGCGGCATCCGCAACGCCCATTTACGCTAGATTATGTCGAGCGAATCTTCGAGCAGGTCGAAGAGTTGCATGGCGATCGACTGTTTGCCGATGATCCGGCGATGGTTAGTGGCGTGGCGCGTTTGAATGGACGCGGTATAGCCTTCATCGGTCATCAGAAAGGGCGCAACACCAAGGACAATTTGCATCGCAATTTTGGCATGCCGAAGCCCGAAGGATATCGCAAGGCATTGCGGATAATGCAGTTGGCGGAGCATTTTCGATTGCCGCTGCTGACGTTTATCGATACGCCGGGCGCGTATCCCGGAATCGATGCCGAAGAGCGCGGACAAAGTGAGGCCATCGCACGGAACTTGCTGACTCTGGCGAGTTTGCGCGTGCCGATTGTCGCCACCGTCATTGGTGAGGGCGGATCTGGCGGCGCGCTAGCGATCGGTGTCGCGGATCGGGTGGTGATGTTGCAGTACGCGACTTATGCGGTGATTTCACCAGAGGGTTGTGCATCGATTCTATGGAAAAGCGCTGACAAAGCGGCCGAGGCTGCTGAGGCCATGGGCATTACCTCGGAACGGCTGCGGCAACTCAAGCTAATTGACAGTGTGATCGAAGAGCCCCTCGGCGGTGCGCATCGCGACTATGGGCAGATTGCGCTTAAAGTTAAGACCAGTATCCAAGACGCGCTGGATAAACTTTTAAAGCTCGATCCCGACACGCTGATCCATCAGCGCTACGCACGGCTCAATCAATTCGGCGAATTTATCGAAAAGTAATGACTACCGGCGCGGCCAGCAGCGCGTTTCTGCGCCGTATCCGCGTCGCCTGCTTAGACCTTATCGCGGGTGTCGAGCGGTGCACCGAACTTGTCGTGGCCTATAGCGGCGGGCGCGACTCGACGGTGCTCTTGCACGCGCTTGCTGCGTATCGCGACGAATTCAGAATCAGTGCGCTCCATGTCGATCATGGATTGAACCCAGATAGTCCCGAATGGGTACGTAGGTGCCAAACCCAGTGCGCGGATTTGAAGCTCCCGTTGCTTGTGATGCGTATTGACGGCGGGCCAGCGCGCGGGTCCAGCGTTGAAGCTTGGGCACGCGAACAACGCTATCACGCCTTCGAATCACGCTTAACGGCGCATACGATGCTCCTCACGGCCCACCATGCTGACGATCAGGCCGAAACTTTTTTACTCAACGCGGCGCGCGGCGCCGGGCCGGCCGGGCTACGCGGGATTGCTCCCGTGCGGCGCTTGGGTGCGGGGTGGGTGGGACGACCGCTGCTAGCCTTTGGTGGTCACGAGATTGCGCGTTATGCCGAGCACCAGGATCTCCGCTGGATCGAGGATCCGAGCAATGAGTTACTCGATCATGATCGCAATTTTCTTCGGCACCGCGTATTGCCACTGTTGCGCGAACGCTGGCCGGCCATCGTCAGTGTCTTCAATCGCAATGCCGAACATCAACGCGCGAATGCGGCGGCACTCGATGGCGTAGCCGATCAGGTATTGGCGAAGGGTGCGTTGCCGCAGCCAACCCGGCTCGCGCTTCGAACGATTACCGCGCTAGATCCAAATCTTGGAAAAATTGTGTTGCGGCGTTGGATCGAGCGCGCTGGATTCCCGCTGCCCAATGCGGCGCACTTGGCGCAAATAGTCACGACGGTTATCGGCGCTCGTGACGATCGCATGGTTGAGTTCGCGTGGAAGGGCGCCGTACTCCGGCGGTATCGTGAAGTGCTCTATCTGGGCTGGCCGTCGCCAACCTCGCCAGCGGCTTTTAGCGTGCACTGGGATTTTAAAAAACCGTTGATGCTGTCGTGGGGTGTGCTGAGCGCCACGCCAATGCTGGCGACTGAAAGTAATGCGCTACTGACGTCTAATGATGCAGTAACTATTCGAACGCGGTTGGGTGGCGAACGCTGTCAGCCGTCCGGCCGCGCGCATGGGCAAACCCTGAAACATGCGCTGCAGGAGCGCGGGATCCCCCCTTGGGAACGCCACGTCCTACCCTTAGTCTATGTCGACGAGCAACTAGCGGCCGTGGCGGATTTATTCGTATGCGCGCCGTATGTGGCAAAGGTGGGCGAAACTGGTTGGGCACTTCACTGGGAGAGCGGAGCGTACACCCGACCACCGCCTTAACCTACATAGTCGCCACGATCGTTTAATTATTTGTCCGCGGCCAGCTGTTGGGGGTGAGCACGAAACGTTTCCCGATTTAGCGCTCCGGAAACAATGGATCCGGTAGATCGAAAAAATCGAGATTGATCATTTTGCTGTTATGACCGACATCCGCGGTTGTGGACTCGAACGGCTTGGTCGAAATTTCTCCAAGCTGCGGTAAATTTTTGCGGAGTTTGGTCCCGGCAGCGGCGACCTTGACCTGGAGCTCCGGATGAAATGGCAACACAAACGCGCGCGGCACGCGCGGCGACCCGTCCAGGTTCATGTCGGTGACCCATAAAAAAATATTACCCTTGGTCGTGCCACCTTTGTCCGGCTCGACTATTTGTAATCCCATTAAGTTGAAACGTGCCGGCAGGCCACGCGCGGTCGGCCATCCCAGCAAGTCGGGGATTGAGCGGTAGGTGACCGTGCATAAGCCGGCCACGAGAATGACGGCAGCGAGTTTTACCCACCACATCCAGCGGGTGAAGATCAGGACATTCAGCAGTAACAGGGCAATCACGGCATATGCCGCGACAAAAGCGGCGAAATTTGCGTTATTCATCAATAGGCCTTTAGGTCTTAGCCCGGCGCATCTTTGCTTGGCGGCAAATTGACCGGAATATCTTTGAATTTAAGCTTTACGCTTTTCTGTCCCAGCCGCGACCAGTCGAGGGGCACCCCTTGTTCCTGATCGTCCAATTCGATTTTTCCTTCTTGCGGAATATTTTGCCGGAGTTTGCCTTGGGCTTCTTGGAACACCGATTTGAACGAAGCTTTGAACGGCATGTGGTAGGCGCGGGGACGGAGATCGGCGCCGGGCGCGAGATCAGTCGCCCAGAAAAATACGTCGCCCGCCGCGCCGGTTGCTTTGTTCGGTTCTTGGATATAAACCGCCACCAAATTGAAGCGCTGCGGGACCTGGCGATCGGTCGGCCAGCCCAGCATTCGCGGCAGTGAAAAATAAACGAGTAGATAAGTCAGTGTCACCACTAGGATACCGGCAATCTTTTTGCGCAACGACCAGGTCGAGTACAGGCTCAAGCCAAGCAGCAGCAGCAGAACGACCACAAAGCCCGAAACGATTGCGCCGTGTCCAAAGTTCACGTGGAGTCCTTTTTAATTGCGTTTGAAAGCTTTCGACACCAAGCTTTTCGGAATGTGGTTGATGTTAGTGACCGTGCCGTTACTTAAAACCGTGAATCGAATGGCAGTTTTTTCGTCGTCCTTGTGGTCCAGGGTCAGCGTGTCGTAGTACAAGACCTCGAGCTTGGGATTTACTTTGTCGACCCGCACCGTGACCGGAACCGCTTTATTGTCTTCGGTCGCATAGTAATGAATGTTGACTACATACTCGCCAGGGACCACGCCGCGAATGGTCGTGATTTCTTGATTCAATGGGTTCTCGATAATTTTTCCATTGATATTCAAAGTATCGTTCAGGTTGCCGCGATCGTCGCGATCCAAATGGATCAGACCCGCGGCGGGTGAGGCGAAATCAATGAGGTTACCGGCCGGATCCTCGACATACGTATCAATATCATTCGGATTTTTATCGGGCCACGCCACGGTAATGATGTATTCGGCCTTGGGATCGATGATGCCTTGTTTGGACACGGGGTTCATGAACAACACCGCCAACACGAACAGAAAGGTAATCGCCTGAATAATTTTAAACAGCACCGCGGTGATTGGATCGAACGGTTGACGATGACGACTCCCGGCACGGGCGAGGGCAGGCATGTGGGCAGCCGCTAGTGCTTGCTATCGAACTGACGCGGCATCAGCACATCTTTGGCGTAAATCGTGAGTTGTAGCAGTCGCTCCAATCCGCGATCGAGTAAGTAATAAGGAAGCGACAGCAAGATACCGCCGACGAGGCTCGCCAGCGTGGTGTAGAGCGCGGTGCTCATCCCTAGACTCATTTGCTTTAACACTTTCTGCATGGTCGTCGCGTCCAGCGAGCCCGTGTCGGCCACCGAACTCAACATCAAAATGAAGCCCACCAACGTGCCCAGAAAGCCTACTTTCAACATGAGGTCGATGTAGTACCAGCCAAACTCATTGGCGCTGCGGACCTTGGAGGCATAGGCATCAAGCAGATCGGTGCTCGCTTCCATTTTAGTCGTGTTGGCGGTGCGCGATTGTGCGAAGAATTCGATCAGGTAGCTGACGGCAAAACCGGGCCGCGGCCGAGTCCCGTTCGCCAGTTCAAGTGTGTCGTGCGTGACACGAACGGCGCCAGAATCACTGCGCTCGATTTGATTGACCAACGTTTGGGCGTCTTCCACTTGACGCGACAGATAGCGGGTGCGGATAAAGGTGTGGCCGAGCCCGATGAAATACATTCCGATCACGACCAAGCAGATCTGGCTACGATCCGCGCCAAGCATCTGCTGAATGAGCCCCTGGTCCACGCATACCACGCCGCCGAAAATGACGAGGCTGGTCAAACTTAGCCATACCAAAAGCAACAGATGGGGCGGCGGCGCGAGATGGGATGGCGTGTGATTTAGCATGGCGCGCGGTCGGCGGCACGGAGGAGTGCAGTCATGGTGTTAATCTTTTTCCAATACATTGGCGAGGATTTCACGGAGCATGCCATTCATCCGCGCGGCAAAAGCATTGACCCGGCGGTCGGCGTGATCTTCAGGCAACAATACAAGGCTGACGACTGTTTTTCCATGCGCTTCGTGCACGGTGATGCGACAGGGCATTTCGGCGACAAATCCGGGGTCGATTAACAAGACTTCGCGCGCATATTCCAAGTTACAAAAATGAATGACTTCGACATTGGGAAAGTCCTTATAACCGCGATCACGCAGTCCCTTGCCAATGGTATTGCGTCCGGTGATTCTGAAATTACGCTCGGTGATCGCGAAATCTAGCTCTAAAATAACATCGTCGAACGATTTCGACGTTTCGCCGCGCACCACGCGCGTCGCTTTCGTCGCGGGCTGGCTCGCGCCCACGCACCATGCCATTCCGAGCAGAGCCAACATAACCGCAATACGCGGTGCACCGCGCGTCATTCGCGAATGACGACTTTCGTGCCCACGCCAACGAAGCGACGTAGTTCGCGCACATTGTGATTGGTTAGTGCGATACATCCTTGTGTCCAATTAAATTTATTTTGAATTTCGAGCTTGGTGATAGTTTCTTCGCCCAGTCCATGGATGCCTATGGCGCCGCCCAACGCCGTATTCTGTGGCGGCAGTGCGCTTTGGCGTTGCGCGTCGAGAATATGGTCGAATTCGGGACGTGAGATCAGCGATTTTTTTAATCCGAAATAGCCATCCTTGACACTCGGAAAGCTGAGTCGCATGAACACATCAAATCCGCCCGCCTCATTGACCTCAGTGATGTAGTAAACGCCAATCGGGGTCTTGTTATCGCCACGGATCCGTTTATCGCCCTGACCGCCGCGGCCAAGGGCGACCGGAAACGTGCGTGCGATTCGTGTGCCTTGACGCAGCGTCAGGACTCGGGCCGATTTATCGATTTCGAGACTGTAATCCGTCGGTTTCGCCAAGGTGCCGACGTCATCGGCCGAGTCGGCGTGCCCGACCCGCGGCGCCAGACCAAACACAACCACGACACTAAGCGCTAGACACCATTGCGGCAGCACTCGCCGTCTGCGGTTGCCGCAAAAACTAAAAAGTCGCTTACCCATGCAGTCAATACGGACTCTTGTTGGCGCGGTCCATCGCGATTGAGTGCGCCTCCCCAGGCTCGGGCAGTATAGACATCTCGACGCGGATCCTCACCTTGTGAGGATCCGCCATGCATGACCGTGGCGCACAGGCCTATGTTATGGTGCGCGGGTCACGCACCGCACTCGTTGATTCGCGCTTATCCGATGACTGAAATTAGAGTTCATCTCAAAAATACTCGGGGCGGCGTTGGGCGCCCAAAGTTCGGACGCAAGGCGCGCGGCGCCGGGAATAGCGGGGACTATTGCCAAGCCACGCAACACCGCGCACGGACTTCCGGCGCGCAACCCGCCGGGCTGGGTCTAGTTTCGCGCCCAATTTATCAACTAGGGGCGTTGCTCGTCGTCGCCATAGAACCACTAGGTCTCCTCCTTGCGCCTTGAACTGCACAAAACTGGATCCCAGCGTGCCCCGAGTATTTTTGAGATGAGCTCTAAATACACGAAAACCGCGATGCTACTGCACTGGCTGTCAGCTGCGCTGGTGGTCGGCTTGTTCGCGATTGGTTGGACCATGGTCGACCTCCCGAAAGGACCGGCTCGCGGCGCGACGTTTGCGTTGCATAAGTCGCTTGGCCTGACCGTGCTGATGCTGACCTTGTGGCGGTTCGGCTGGCGTCTGCGACATGCCGCGCCCGCGCTGCCGTCCACGCTCCCGGCGTGGCAGGCGACGCTGGCCCGTGCGGTGCACGTGACGTTCTACGTTTTGCTCCTGTTGCAACCGATCACCGGCTATCTGTCGTCGTCGTTTAGTGGCTATAGCACGAAATTTTTTGGTCTGCCGCTACCCGAGTGGGGCACGCACGATCCCCCGTTGAACGAATTTTTCACCGAAATCCACGTGCTGGGTTCGATAACCTTACTGCTGCTCATCGGCACGCATGTCGCAGGCGCAATCAGTCATGTCGTGGTGCCGGGCGATCGGTTACTACGGCGCATGCTGCCGTGGTGAGACCTCGAAACCCATGCTCAAACCCCGCGCGCAATCGCTCCGCCAGGTCCTGCTCGGGCACGAGCTAGCGTTCTTGGTTCTGGTGGCGGTCACCGGCGCGATGGGCGCGGCGTGGGCGTATTTTTGGCAGCAGACGTCGACCGAATCACTGCGCTTAAACGGCTTGATGGACGCCGCGCAAGACATTCAAACGCTGGGTTTTCGGCAGGTTAAGGAAGTCGCCTTGGCGCGCCTACGCGAAGACCTGGGAGCTTCCGAACTGCAAGCGCAGTTCTACCATCAAATCCAAGACCACTTTAACGTACTCCGCCAACGTTCGAACTCGCGCGCCGAGGACTATGCCGTACAGCGCATGCAGGAAGCTTACAGCCGCCTCCAAGCGGACATGAACAACATGGCGGAAGACTCCTTTCTGCTGAATAAAATCGTGCGCGGCAAGCTCCTAGATCCACGCTTCGAAGCCGATCTCGTGCAGGGGTTTGAAACCAGTTTTAAAGAATTTCGCGGTTTAATCGCGCAAGAATTAGATGGCCAAGCGGTACGCATTCGAGCCTGGACGCGCTATGCGCCGTACATCGTGCCGGTGCCACTAGTCATCGCGCTGGGCGTGCTGGTCGCGTCGCGCACGAGTCTCGCGCGTGGCTTTGTGCGGCCGATGCGCGCCATCATGCAGGGCACTCAGGAAATGAGCGCGGGAAATCTGGATCATCGACTGCCGATCGAAGGCGTCGCCGAGGTGGCCGCGCTCGCGACGCGTATCAATCAGATGGCGATTGAGCTTGCCGCTAGTCGCGACGCCGTGATCGAAGCCGAACGCCAAGCGGCGCAAGGTGCGTTGGTGCCCGTCATCGCCCACAACATTCGCAATCCGCTGGCGAGCATTCGGGCGACTGCGCAACTGCTGGAACATACCGAGGATCGCGCGGAAACCACCGAGCTTGGACGTGAAATCGTGCAGGTCGTCGATCGACTCGGCCGTTGGGTGAGTGCGCTCGTGTCCTATTTGCATCCGCTGCAACCACAACTTAAAGCCGAACCGGCGGCGCAATTATTCGAGGCCGTGCTCGAGTTATTGAAACCGCGTCTTATCGAAAAACAAACGCCCATCGTACGTGAACCGTGGGATCCGCACGCGCTCGTGGTGGTCGATGCCGACCTGATGGAACAAGCGATCTATGCGGTAATGACCAACGCCCTCGAAGCCTCGCGCCCAGCCACTCCACTAACGCTGGCCGTGCACGGGAACGCGGACACGGTCACCCTGTCGGTGACCGACTGCGCCGGCGGGATCCCATTCATTCCGAATCCAGCCGATCTAACGCCGGGACCGACGACGAAGCGGTTTGGTACCGGTCTGGGGATCCCGATTGCGTTTAAAGTCTGCAGGGCACACGGATGGACCTTGGAGTTCGCGTTGCTCGACAATGCCGGGACCAAAGTCACCTTTACCGCGCCGCGCGCGCGCCAACCGTCATGACATCTATTCAGCTCACCGATAGCAGCGTGCAACCGCCGCACCGTGAGGCGCGTATCTTGCTCGTCGAAGACGAAGTGTTGTTCGGCAAAGCGGTGAGTCGGCGGCTGTCGAAGGCTGGTTTTACCTGCACCGTCGTCACGACTTTGGCGGGCGCTGAGGAGGTTTTGCGGAGTGAGGAGCCGGATCTGCTGTTGCTAGACATGCGCCTGCCGGATGGGTCGGGCCTCGATTTTCTGCAACGCTTGCGCGCGCAAGGGGAGCGCAAGACACCGGTGTTAGCGATGAGCGCCTATGGCGAAGTTGAAGATGCGGTGACCGCAATGAAACTTGGCGCCGCGGATTACTTAAAGAAGCCGATCGATCTCGATGAATTGCTGGTCAACGTGCGCAAAGTCCTCGGCAATCAGCGCGTGTCGCAACAGCTCGAATACTCGCGTACACGTGAAGCCAGTGGCGGACCGGAGGGCGCGACACTAATCGGTGATTCATCGGCGGCCCACACGCTGCGCGGTCAAATCGAGCGCATCGCGCGGTTTGGCAATCTTGGCGAAGGCGCGGCGCCGACCGTCCTTATATTGGGTGAGACCGGTACCGGCAAGGACTTAGCCGCGCGTCTGTTACACCAGCAGTCGCCGCGCGCGACGCGTCCCTTTGTCCACGTCGATTGCGCTGCA
>JAYUEZ010000387.1:0-1529 GCA_043738965.1 Gammaproteobacteria bacterium | reverse complement strand
CAACGGCAGATACGGGGCTAAAGACGCACGCGCGGTCTTGCGCGCGACCACCGGATCAGCGCACAGGCATACTTTCTGTTCGCAAATCACGGCACCTTCCCCGCTCATTGCCGCACGCGAAATCGCCGCTTGCTGGGGGGTAATGTTGTAGGGGAAGGCACCGAGTGTTCGTTCGCCCGCGAGCGCCGACATATTGGGTCCGAGTGCGGCGAGCACGAGTTGCTTGCTGGCCGGCGTGCTATTCATCCCCTTCCAGGCGGCATCCATCGCTTCTAAATACGTGCGCATGGTCGCGACCGGCTTTTTGTATTCGTGACCACGGAGATCGGCGACCAACGGTGCGTGCGATACGCCAAGGCCGAGCACGAAGCGCCCGTTGTACAAGGTGTTCAGGGTATTGTGACCCATGGCCGAAGCCGCTGGATCGCGGGCGTAGATATTGGCGATACCGCTCGCCACGACTAATTTTTTGCTATGGCTCAGCAGGTACGCACCAAGGCCGAAGGTTTCATAGTTGAACGCTTCCGGATACCACAGCGTCGAGTAACCGAGCGCCTCGACGCGTGTCGCGAGCTCCGCGAGCTCCGCTGGATTCATTAAATCAGTGAAGGTAAAGACGCCAAGCTTGCCGAATTTCATGGGCCGATCTCCTGTTGCAACGACGTAAAGATAGACACGACGATAGCCCGTTCGCGAGAGCATGGGAAGCGTAGGTCGTGGATCGCCTGCACCCGGTGCTCAGGTTTTGGTGCGCCAGGCGTTAAACTGCGTTCACGTGAAGAAGAAAGCAGCAGATCTTCAGCGTGTCGACTATCTACGGTTTTTGAAAGTCGTGCATAACGGCTTTCGCAGTACAGAGCACAAATACAATGAAGAACGAACTAAGTCCGCTCGACGCCCGAATTATTGGGTGCTTGATAGAAAAAGAACTCACCACTCCCGATCAATATCCACTGTCACTAAACGCGTTGGTCAACGCGTGCAATCAAAAAACCAATCGCGAGCCGGTGCTCGAGCTCTCTGAGACGCAAGTGCAGACCGGCGTCGACGCGTTGATGAAACGTTTTCTGGTCAGTGATAAATCGAGTTACGGGCATCGCGCCACGAAATATAAGCATCGTTTCGTCAACACCGAATACGGCGCTTTGAAGTGTTCGCCACAGGAGCTCGGGATCCTGTGCGTGATGCTGTTGCGCGGACCGCAGACGCCGGGTGAACTTCGCGCACGCACCAATCGGCTATGCGAATTCGTGGACGTAAACGAAATAGAAACGGTCCTTAATGCGCTAATGAGCCGCGACGAGGAACCGCTGGTCGCGCGCCTGCCGCGCGCATCTGGCGCGCGTGAATCGCGGTACATGCATTTGTTTAGCGGGCATATCGAATCCGTGGCGGAACCGATGGGTTCATCCGTGGCGCCCGCCGAATCGTTAGCCGCGCGGGTGAGTAAACTCGAAGCACAAGTCGAAGCGCTGCAAAGTGCGCTCGCGGCGTTAACTAGCGCGCAAGTAAAAAACTAAATAGGCGCT
>JAYUEZ010000386.1:0-4145 GCA_043738965.1 Gammaproteobacteria bacterium | reverse complement strand
AAGGTTGTAAATATTTTGTCGCCGCGTAGGAGAAAACAGATCCTTATCAGAGTTGGTGGTATTCCGTGCGCGAAAGAGGTCACGGTTGTCTGCTGATAAAGTGAGCGGTTTCGCGGCAGAATCCCAGTGCGCTGCAGGCGAAGAAAAAAAGCCCGAAGTCATATCAACGAATTTACTTCAAAAGTAATCGCGCATATCTACTAGATATTCCAGAAATTTAGAGCCAGCCCTTTATATTTCGCAGATTTTAGCGGTCGTGGTTGATGCCTTCACCAGGTTATCGGCCAAAAGATTCATTTGGCACCAATCGTGCTCCGTGGTTGGCCAGGCCAAGTCGGGCAGGCACCCGCCCGGCTCGACACCAAGATCAGTCCCGTGGAACTGACCGGATCACCGGAGGATGAAATGACTTCAGGGCCTGCGAGACACATCGCATTTGTAATGACACGCCACCGTGCCGCAATGCCGGTACTACTTATTGCTGCGCTGATGCCGTCCTTTAGCAGCGCCGCAACCAACCAGGAACTGGAGCAGGCACTCATCGCTCTCAAGGCGAAAGTTGAACAACTGGAAACAGAACTGAAAGAAACCCAAGTAGCGGCCAAGGCGGCACCCGTCGCGTCGGCACCAATTCAGACGCTCGACAACAAGGTCCGTGCGATTGAGCGGCGCTTGGAAGTTTCGGCCGAAGACGCAACCGCCAATCGGATAAAAACGCCGGTGGTCAGTTTGGGCGACAAGGGGCTCTCGATTGCGACAGCCGATGGCAACTTCGAACTAAAGCTGCGCGGTTACCTCCAGACGGACTGGCGAGTGTGGGTCAGCGATAAGGCTCAGGACGATATCGATACGCTGCTCGTGCGTCGGGCGCGGCCGATTATCGAAGGCACGGTTTTCAAGAATTTCTACTATCGGATTATGCCCGACTTCGCCGGCGCAAGTGTGTCGTTGCAAGACGCGTACGCTGAGTGGCGACAATATTCCTTCGCCAGGCTTGCCATCGGCAAAATGAAAGAGCCGATTGGTCTCGAGCGTTTAGCGTCCGGCGCCGAACTCGATTTTGTTGAACGGGGTCTACCTAATAATTTGGTACCCAATCGCGACTTCGGTGTACTGCTGAATGGCGATGTGTTCGGCGGCGTCGTCAATTATGCCGCAGGCGTATTCAACGGCGTACCCGATCTTGGCAGCGCCAGCGGTGCTGGTGACACCAGTGACGATAAGGATTTTGTCGGCCGAGTGTTTGTCCTGCCGTTCTTGAATGTTTACGGGCCGTTTCAGGGACTGGGTCTAGGCGTGGCAGGAAGCTATGGTGCGGAGGAGGGGAGCGCGGCATCGCCGAATGTTGCGAGCTATCTCACCCAAGGCCAGGCGCGATTTTTCCGCTATCGCACCACCAGCGCGACGGCGACCCTGCCCGCGAGTGCCGGGGGTGCAACCGTCTCGATTCCGGCGAGTCTGGCGAGTACCACTATCGCCGATGGCACGCGCTACCGGATCGCGCCGCAGGCGTACTGGTATTGGAAACAGTTCGGTATGTTGGGCGAATACGTTGCGTCCACGCAGACTGTCGCCTTTGGCGCTCACAAGGACGATCTAGTCAATACGGCGTGGCAGATTACGGGCTCGTGGGTTCTCACCGGTGAGGACGCCTCGTATAAAAGTGTCAAGCCGCAGGTTAATTTCGATCCGAGCAGCGGCGGCTGGGGCGCATTTGAGCTTACCACCCGCTACGGCGAGCTCCACATAGACCCGGATTCATTTCCGGCGGTGACGGCAAGCGCGCTGGGTACTGCGTTCGCCGATCCGCGGCAGGCAGCAAGCGCGGCGCGCTCCTGGAGTGTCGGTCTGAATTGGTATTTCAATAAGAATTTCAAACTCAACCTCAACTACGACGAGACCAGCTTCGACGGCGGTGGTGGCGGCACGCTCCGTACACCGCTGGACCGCGAGGTCGAGCGTGTCGTGCTCACTCGTTTCCAAATTACTTACTGATCCGCCCACCTACGCGCTCAAATCGATTTACTGGAGACATCCGAAATGGTGAACAAATCCCTAACCGCGATCCTGGCGTTCGCAGCGGCACTGACGATCGTTGGCGCATCGCCGGTCCAGGCCGATATCACACTGCTGAACGTCTCATATGACCCGACGCGCGAGCTGTATCACGATATCAATGAAGCCTTCGCCAAGACTTGGGCGGACAAAGGCGGTGAGAAGGTTACGATCAATCAATCTCACGCCGGCTCCGGCAAGCAGGCGCGCGCTGTGATCGATGGGCTCGAGGCCGACGTCGTGACCTTGGCTCTGGCTTTCGATATCGATGCGATAGCCGAGAAATCCGGGCTATTAAGCCGGGAATGGCAAACGCTCTTGCCGAGCAACAGCACGCCATATACATCGACTATCGTCCTGTTGGTCCGCAAGGGCAATCCGAAAGAGATCAAGGATTGGGATGATTTGATCCGTAAGGATGTCAGCGTCGTGTCGCCGAATCCCAAAACCTCCGGTGGAGCGCGCTGGAATTATCTCGCGGCCTGGGCCTATGCCAAGCACAAATACGGTTCAGAAGACGCGGCGAAGGATTTTGTACGCAAGTTATTCAAGAACGTCGCAGTGCTCGATAGCGGCGCGCGCGGTGCCACGACGACGTTTGTTGAACGCGGGATCGGTGACGTGTTGATCGCGTGGGAGAACGAGGCGTACCTCGCGGTTAAACAGTTGGGCATAGGCGAGTTCGAGATAGTCACCCCATCGCTCAGTATTCTTGCGGAACCGCCCGTCGCCCTGGTTGCCAAAGTCGCCGATCGCCATGGGGTGCGTGCGGCCGCGCAGGCCTACCTCGAGTTTTTGTATACAAAACCGGCGCAGGAGCTGATTGGTAAAAATTTCTATCGGCCGCGTGATCCCGAAATCGCGGCTAAATATGCGCAACAGTTTGCCGCTACCACGTTAGTCACGGTCGACGAAGAATTTGGCGGTTGGAAGAAAGCTCAGGACACACATTTTGCGGATGGCGCTTTGTTCGATCAAATCTTTTTGCAGCAGTAACTGACGCCGTGTCGGAAAGCATTGCGGCGGTAACGGCTATTGCGGCATCGTCGGACAGGGCCGAAGCCAATGTTCCGGTCCTCAGTCGAGCCTATTTCCGACGGCAAGCCTGGCGCGGACATTTTCGCCGCGAGAGCGTATTGCCCGGCTTCAATTTAACGCTGGGTGTCGCGGTGGTGTACCTAAGCCTCATCGTATTGATCCCGCTCGCCGCCGCCGCGCTCAAATCCACGCAGTTGGGATGGGGCGGGTTTTGGCATACCGTTACCGAGCCACGAGTGCTGGCAGCTTATCGGGTAAGTTTTGTAACTGCGTTGATTGCTGCATTGATCAACCTAGTGTTTGGGCTGCTCGTCGCGTGGGTGCTGGTTCGCTATCGCTTCCCCGGACGCCGTCTGTGCGACGCGCTGGTGGATTTACCGTTCGCGCTGCCCACCGCGGTGGCCGGTATCGCGCTGACCGCACTCTATGCACCCAAGGGTTGGCTGGGACAATATTTTGCCCAATGGGGAATTAAAATCGCATACACGCCGCTCGGCATTATCGTTGCGCTTACCTTCGTCGGGTTACCGTTCGTGGTGCGCACCGTGCAGCCGGTCCTGGAATCCTTGGACACTGGTTTTGAAGAGGCGGCGGCGACATTGGGAGCGTCACGCCTACAGACCTTTTCACGAGTCATCCTGCCCGCCTTGTCGCCAGCTTTACTAACCGGTTTTGCGATGGCATTTGCCCGCGGCTTAGGCGAATACGGTTCCGTGATCTTCATCGCCGGAAACATGCCGATGGTCACCGAGATTGTGCCGTTGCTGATCGTCGTGAAACTCGAACAGTACGACTACGCAGGCGCAACGGCGGTGGCAGTTGCGATGCTGGCAATTTCATTTCTACTGTTGCTCGCAATTAATTTACTCCAGGCGTGGAGCCGTCGTGCGGAGCAGGCACGATGAGCACACTACGCTCGCGAGCCACGACCGAACCGACTGTGATTAGCGTGGTCCTCATAGGATTGGCACTGACATTTCTTGCCTTTGCGTTAGTCATGCCTCTGGCGCTGGTCCTAAGCCAGGCGTTCGCGCAAGGGCTTGGGGCATTCT
>JAYUEZ010000385.1:0-10987 GCA_043738965.1 Gammaproteobacteria bacterium | reverse complement strand
GCGCGCCGCTCGGGCCTGGCCCGTGACGTTGGTTGAGCGCCGCGATCGCCGCCACGGCGACGCTGAGCAATGCCGCATCGCCGGCCAGTGTTTCGGTGTCGGCGTCCTGTCCGTCCGACAGCAGCACGTACGCGAGATCGCCACCGCTGCCCGCCAGATGGTGAACTTCCAAGCGTTCGATTTGCTCGAGAAGCTCGGTTTCGCTAGTCAGCAAGGTCGGCACGGCGATCAGCGTTCGCAGGCGTTCAGGAACGCCGGTTTTAAGTTCGAGGCCAGGCAGCGTGAGCGCGCCAAAACTCCAGGTCACCGCGCGATTGACAAGCGCGGTCGCGACCTCGAACGCAGGCATGAAACCGAGCAGTGCAAAGAGCGCGAGCGGCACACGCGCGGCGCCGTGGATTGCGATAATCGACTGGGCGAAGCCCAGTAAAACGGCGGTCACCACGACGAGCGCACCGATGTAGCCACCGAGGCCAAGCCGCAGATTGAAGCGACTGATCCGCAACCGTGGTGGCGGTCGAAACTCGATCGCTCGCTCTAGCGCATAACGGCCTTCGGCGATCAGGTGGTAGCCCGGATCGCCCACCCGCTCGGCGTCCGCGGGAGTGCGCGCCGAGCTCGCCCCGCGCTGTGCCGCCGCGAGCGCATGGTCAGCAATCTCAAGTTCGGAGTGCGCGGAGCCGCGCGCCAGTTGTTCAATGGCGCTGCGGTAGAGATTCCGCGTCGCAAAATCCATGGCCGCGAAGGCGCTCGCCGCGCGCAGCCGTGCATCGACCAAGCTCACACTTTCGAACCACTCGGCCCAATCGATATCGGAGATGAGCCGCATGCTGGTGATGACGTTGCGCACACTGACATTCGAGGCGCCTTGGCGTTGTTGGGCGTGCTGCACCACTTCGTCGATCGACACGCCCTGCAATTGCAGCCCCTCTTCTAACCAGCCGAGCGCCGGCGTGGTTCTGGGATCTTGGTCGCGCAGACGTTTCGCGAGCTGTGCGGCAAAACGTTCGGATAAAGGCCCCGGCGCGCGAGTGGCGATATCGAGATCGAGCGCCGAACGCTCGCAGCCGGCAACGAGCAGGCGGTTCGCGAGTGCATCCGCATCGGCGCGCGCAGTGCGGCCGAGGGTGATTTGATCGGCCAGTCGGCGCAGGTTTTCAACCAACACGATACGCAGCGTAATCGCCACCGCCCACAGCTCGCCGATGGTGAGTGGTTGCACGCGCTGATAAGCGGCGATGAAGCGACGCAGGGTATCGGGATCGAAATGGCTGTCGGTGTGGGCGACGAACGCCCACGTCAAACCAAACACGCGTGGATATCCAGCGAAGGGTCCCGCCGCCAGTTTCGGCAGCTGGCGATAATAGCCAGGCGGCAGATCATCGCGGATCTCGCGGATCTGTTCTTCGACCAAATGATAGTTATCAAGCAGCCATTCGGCGGCGGGCACTACCCCGCGACCACTCTCGAGTTCGGCGGCGCTCGCGCGATAAGCCGTGAGCAACACGGCGGCATTGTCATTCAGTCGCGCATGCAGCGAGAGTACGACGGGTGGTTTGCGGCTTACAGGCTGCGCGGCGGCGAGGCTTTCCCCATGCTGCTCCAGACGCTCGACACCAAACAGTTCATCGCGCACCGGCGCCGAATCATTCCATGGTGGCGAGCGCGAACTTGGCCATAGGGCGCGGCTTAAGATCGAGTGCATGAACGCCTTTCCGGCTAGTGGTGGCGCGCGCTTGCGACGTGCGCACGGCGGGTGCGATTCCGAAGGATGTCGGAGGAGGATTACAAACGGTCCACGGTCCGATTATGCCGCATCGGAGCCAGGATTTACCGAGTTAATCAGTTTATTCTTTGTCCCCTCGACCAAAACACCAAGAGGCAGCCGTCCATGAGCTATGTCGACGCCATCGATAAAGTCGCCGTGCCTAAACCCGCCCGGTTCTACACCCCACCGCAATTTGCGCACGTATTCGGTGTGCCCGTCGCCTATCGACGTCAGGGCAGCGGCGAAGCCGTGGTGCTATTTCACGGCGCCGGCTTCACGCGGATGTGGATCCCGTTATACGAAATGCTTGCGACGCGGGTCGACTTCATCGCCCCCGAAGCGCCCGGTTTCGGTGAAACGCCGCTGCCGAAATGGTTTAGGAATTTCGACGATCTGACCATTCTCTACGATCAATTTTTCGAAACACTCGGCGTCGATAAAATTCATTTAATTGGCTTTTCGATGGGTGGCTGGGCGGCGTCCGAGTTCGCCGCGTTTTATCCGCGACGCTTAAAGAGTTTGTGTTTGATCACACCGGTGGGATTGCGGCTGGAGGACAACCCGGGGGTTGATATCTTTCAGCTCTCACCCGTTGAACTGTTGGACCGGTTGTTCAAGGACAAGCGCGTGATGCAGGAATTCCTGATCGATCCTGAAGACTTCGAAGAGGGGATCCATCTTTATTCGGAATTCAGCGCGGCCGCGCGTTTGATGTGGGCCCCGCGCTATAACTTGGCGCTCGAGCGCCGCTTGCAACGTCTAACTTGTCCCACCCTGGTGGTCGGCGCCGAAGATGACCAATTGGTACCGAATGCGATGTCGGATCGCTTCGCCGCGGTGCTCCCGAATAGTCGCCTGATCAGGATCCCGGGGACTGGTCACGAAACGTGTTTGGAGCGGCCACGAGAACTCGCGGACGTGTTATTGAGCTTTATCGCGGAGGCCGTCCGATGAACAAACTTCGCTTTTATTTTTTCCACCTGATGCCGTATCCGTATATTCCACCCACTGCAGAATTTGCCTCGACGTGGGTCTCGCTGTCGAATAAATACTACGAACCACAGCGCGGCCGAATTCTTTACAACGAGTATATCGAGCAACTGGTCGCAGCCGAGAAATATGGCTTCGACGGCGTTGGCGTCAATGAGCATCACGCGAATTTCTACGGCACGATGCCATCGCCCAACATCATCGCGGCGATGCTGGTGCAACGGACCACGCATATTCCGATTGGCGTCATCGGCAACGCCATTCCACTCCACGGCAACCCGCTGCGCGTGGCGGAGGAAATCGCGATGCTCGACGTGATCTCGGGCGGCCGGATGATCTCGGGTTTTGTTCGTGGAATCGGCTGCGAATACTTCAACAACGGCGTGGCGCCGGGCGATTCGGTGGAGCGTTTTGATGAAGCGCACGATCTGATCATCAAAGCGTGGACCGTTGATGGTCCGTTCACTTGGCAGGGGGAACATTTCTACATTCCGAATGTGAATCCCATCCCCCGTCCAATTCAAACGCCCCATCCACCGGTTTGGATCCCGGGGCAGGGCTCGTTGGAGACCCTGCAATTCATCGCCAAACACCACTACACCTACATGATGGTGTTCGCGCCGCAGTGGTTCACGAAGATGGCCTTCGACGGCTTGCGCGAAGAATGTCTGCGTCTCGGTTACGAAGCGCCCAAGACCATGTTCAACGCGGTCGTCCCGACTTATGTCGCCGAGACCGATGCTCAAGCGCATCGCGAGGCAAAGGCACACTTAAGCTGGGTCTTCAACACGGGACTCAAGATCCCCGATCAACTTTTTTTCCCGCCGGGCTATATGAGCACGAAGTCGTTCCGGAATTTTATCGGCGCGCTGAAGAAGGGACGGGTCAAGGCGCAGGCGCAACTCACCTACGATGAAATGCTGAAAGATCGCTACATCATTGTCGGTTCACCGGAGACCGTGAAAAACCAATTGGGGGAGTACTGCGAAGATGTCGGAGCGGGCGGAATACTCGCGGCTGGCGCCTCGTATGGCCCGATGCCGAACTGGATGGTGACGAAAAACATGCAGATCTTCTCGGAAGAAATCATGCCAGCGTTCCGTGATGCCGACGGCAAGCCTGATCATTTGCGCCACGAACCCCTGGCGCCGCGGACTCGAGCCGAATTCGCCGCCCAAAACGGTCGCCCGCCGGAGCCGGCACGCTCATTAGTCACGGGATCGACGCAGCTGATCGATCATCGTGTGGCGCATGTGCCGGAGATCATTGATGCGAGTCTCAGCGAACATTCGGGGATCAAGCTCGCCTAACAAGTTATCAGGGAACCCCGATGAAACGAACCACTTCCGACGCGCCGCGGGCCGTAGCCGAAACTCCCGTGGTCGATCACCTACGGTTTCATCGTCGTCATGCGCATCTTGGTAGCGCCTTTGGCACCGATCGATTCGCGCTCAAAGCCGAAGCCTTCGCGCGCTTTTTCGGCACACCGCTTTTCCTGGGCGCGCAAACCGTCATCGTCGCCATTTGGATTGGCGTTAACGTCCTTGGGATCACCAAGTTCGATGTCTACCCGTTCATTCTTCTCAACCTGGCGTTCAGTCTGCAGGCGGCTTATGCCGCGCCGCTCATCTTGCTCGCGCAGACCCGTCAGGCCGCGCGAGACAAGGCGCACGCGGAAGCCGATGCGGAACATCGCGAGGCGTTGGCGATTGCCAACGAACAACGCCAAGTAACCGGTGCACAAACCACCGCGCAACTGCTGGAGTTATTGCAGCAAAACACCCAGTTGACCCAGCTCACTAAACAGTTAACTGAGCGAATAGAGGCCTTGACGGTTGAGATGCATCAGCATTTTGTGCACAGCGAAGCCAAGCCGTCATAGGGTTTAGGCGCACAATAGATCCGCCAAGATCGCGAGCCCTTTGTCGGCTTCCGCCACAGTTGCATGACTGAAATTTAGGCGGACGGTGCCGAGTCCCTCTTCGGGTAGCACAAAGAAGGCTTCGCCGGGCATGAAGGCGACCCCACGCGCGATGGCTTGGGGTAACTGGGTGCGCGTGTCGAGTGCGGCGTTAAGGCTTAACCAAAAGAAAAGCCCGCCGGGCGGCGTCGACCAGCGTGCCACACCATCGAAATGACGCGCTAAACTTTGCGCGAACGCATCTCGCTTGTCGCGATAAGTCGCGGCCAATAGTGCCAGGCGTTGGTGCCGCGCCGGATCCTCGAGGAATTGCAGACAGAGCCACTGACTCACGCGATTGCTATGCAGATCGGCGGCTTGTTTGAGGCGCGTTAGCAGCGGCACCAGTGCAGGTGATGCCGCGAGATAGCCAAGGCGTAGTCCCGGCGCGAAGCTTTTCGAAAAAGAACCTTGATAAATCCAGGGTGCGCGTTCGAGTTGGCTACAGATCGGTTGACGGTCGCAGGCTTCGTAAACCAGGTCGCGGTAGGGATCGTCTTCGAACAGCGGCACTTCGCATGCATCGCACTGGGCGGCGAGCGCGACGCGCGCTGCGGCCGAATAGCAGTGGCCAGTTGGATTTTGAAAGGTTGGAATAGCATACGCCAGGGCCGGGGGCTGGTCCTGATCGAGCCAGTGGTTCGCCTCCATGCCGACAAACCGCGCGCCGAAATATCGAAACACTTGGAGTGCCGCCAGATAGGTGGGTGACTCCACCGCGACGCGCGTGCCTTCATCAATAAATAACTTGGCGACTAGATCGATCCCTTGCTGCGACCCGGACAAGATCAACACCTGCTCCGCCGTGCAGCGCAATCCGAGCGCCGTCAGTTCGGTCGCGACCCGTTCGCGCAACGCCGGTTCGCCTTCCGTTGGCCCGTACTGCAAGAGCCCGGTTGGAACATTACCGGAGCTAAGCGGCGGAAAGGCTTCTGCGGCCGGCAAGCCACCGGCAAACGAAATCATGCCCGGCCGATCGATCACCGCCAGGATCTCGCGTATAGGGGAAGGGTGAAGATCGCGGGTTCGTCGCGACAGTTGTAGAGCGGTCATAGCCACCTGCCAATAAGGTCAATATACTTGTCCTATAGGCAAGATAATGGGATCTCCTTAATACGTCAATATGCCTGACCTTAATCGACAAGCCGAATTGCGCACGGCGATTGAACTGCTCTATTTCGGGTATCGTGCCTTTACTACCCACCCGGATCGCATTCTGGAACAGCGCGGCTTAAGCCGGGTCCATCACCGCATTCTCTATTTTGTGGCGCGTAACCCAGAAATTGCGATCAACGCGTTGCTAAAAATCTTAGGCGTGACCAAGCAGTCGCTGAACGCACCGTTGCGCCAGTTGCAGCAAATGAAATTGGTAACGGTGCGTGCGCCTGAGCACGATGGACGAATCAAGCAGCTCGGCCTGACTCCGGATGGTGAGAAGCTAGAACAGCAGTTAACCGGCACCCAAGTGAAACAACTTGACGCGATATTGCGCGCGGCAGGGCCGCGGGCCGAGGCGGGATGGCGGACCGTAATGGACGCGCTGGCCGGTCGTGAGTAGTGCCTCCCCACTTAGCACTAGACCAGTGCCCCGCTCTGATGGCCCTGTGCTACTCGGCCTGTGCTACTCGGCTAGCGCGGCCCACTCGGTCATTCGCGTTTGTGAGCGCTGCACGGCTTCGACCGAAAACACGTCGGGATGGCGCAAGATCACCGCCTCAAGCGCAAATTCCTGAAGCCCAATGGCGAGCAGTGCCGGATATTCAACCTCGGTGGTGCCGTTCATGGCGCGCTCCGCCGCCGGCACGATCCCTAAGCGTCGAATGGCCTGCCAGCTTCGCGAGCGTTTTCTTTTTAGGCGGTTATTGATCGTCAGCACTTCTTCTTGGGCAAATACCGCTTGAATGCATTCCTTTTCGGCCTGCGACGTACTGCCATACGCCTCCGCTCGCAACTCGACGGCGCGGATCCGGGCTTTGAGCGCGAGGTCCAGACGATTGAGGCGAACTGCATTCTTGACGAATCTCTCGCAACCTTCCGGCGTTGCTAAGCGGGCAATACGTTCATCCATAGCGTTCCTGACAATTCTTAGGGTTCGTTGACGAAGGAAGGACTGCCCGAGCGCACGCGCGGAACATTGCGCGTAGCATAAGCGCCACTTTTAGAAATGTCTGTCCGCTAGCGTACGCAAGGAATCATTGAGCCTCGATGGCGGCGTGACGACCCGAGTACCAGCCTTCAATCTTCGGGCTACGGTCACGGGAGGTCGAGCGCTTTGCAAAATTGTTTAGGAGACATGCATGACCTTAGCGGGTGATCCGCGACATAATCGGCTGCTTGCGGCGTTGCCCGACGCCGATTGGGCGCGCTGGCGCCCTGAGTTCGAATTGGTCGAGATGCCGCTCGGCGCGGTGCTCTACGAGTCTGGCAGCAAGTTGACCCACGTGTATTTTCCGACGACTTCGATCGTCTCTCTCTTGTATGTGCTGGAAAACGGCGCCTCCGCCGAGATCGCGGTGGTTGGCCGTGAAGGTATCGTCGGGGTGTCCTTATTCATGGGCGGCGAATCGACGCCGAGTCGTGCGATCGTCCAAAGTGCCGGGATGGGTTACCGCATGAAAGCGAAGCTTCTGCTCCTGGAATTCAACCGCGCCGGTCCGGTGCTACACCTCTTGCTACGTTATACCCAAGCGCTCATCACGCAGATGGCACAGACCGCGGTCTGCAATCGGCATCATTCGCTCGACCAACAACTCTGCCGTTGGCTGTTGCTAAGCCTCGATCGGCTGAATTCCAATAAACTCGTCGTGACGCAAGAACTCATCGCGACTCAGCTCGGCGTCCGTCGCGGCGGGGTCACCGAAGCCGCTGGCCGCTTGCAAGCGGCCGGATTGATCCACTATCGCCGTGGCCACATCACGGTGCTCGACCGGCCCAAACTCGAAACGCGCACCTGCGAGTGCTATGCGGTGGTTAAGAGAGAATACGACCGCTTACTTCCAGCACCCGGCGGTGACGTCGTATAGTCCAACCTCGGAATCTCCCACGAACCACAGAAAGGAATGCCATGGCCAGTCCACAAGCCGCCGCCATTGATCACTTATTCGATGGCTTTGTCGCCGCGCTCGCGGCCAATCCCCAGATGGCCATCGAGGAATTGCGCGATCTGCTTGAGCAATGCGGTGATCTCGCGCGCGATCCAGGCGGCGTCGATTATCTAGAAACCGACGCCAACGGCACGCCGTGTTTGTGGGCAGTGCCCAAAGGTTGCCGCGAAGATCGCGTGTTACTCGCGCTGCACGGCGGCGGTTGCGTCACGGGTTCGCGTTTCTCGCATCGAAAAGTATTCGCGCATGTCGCCAAGGCGGTTGGTTGTCGCGCGTTGATTGTCGACTACGGTCGCGCACCCGAGAAACAGCATCCGTCGCAGGTCAACGAAGGCGTCAAGGTCTATGAATGGTTACTGAGCCAGGGCATCAAGCCTGGGCACATCGCGACCCTTGGCGACTCGGCGGGCGGAAATTTGTGTACCACGGTGGTGCTCGGCATCCGCGATAAGAAATTGCCACTGCCTGCCGCGGTGATGCCGCTGTCGCCGTGGTACGACATGGAAGCCACGGCCGGCACCTTCGTGACGAATGCCAAAGTTGATCGACTGATTTCGCGCGAGATGTCGCTCAACATGTCACAGCTATTTTTGGGCGCGGCCTCGCCCAAGGATCCATTGGCGAACCCGCTCTACGCCGATCTAAAAGGGTATCCACCGACCTATATTCAAGTCGGTGGGTTCGAAGCCATCCTCGATGATTCGTTGCGGTTCGCTGCGCGCGCCAAAGCCGCTGGAGTCGACTGCCGCTGTGATGTGTTCCCGGAAATGCAGCATGTATTTCAATTCATGGCCGGCAAAGCACCGGAAGCGGATGACGCCATTCAAAAACTAGCCGCGTGGGTGAAGCCAAAACTCGGGATTGCGTGATCCCTTTTAAACCCGCTCCTTCAAGCCACTGGTTAAGCGGGCCAGCGCCGGGCTGATGTCCGCTTGATCGAGGTGGACATTGAGGATGCTGAAGGAATCCAGATTGGCGAGCGCCGCGACCAAGGCGTTTTCAAGGTCGCCCTCGGTCACGACATCGAAACCTAAGCCGGTCCCAAGCAACTCCGGTAAGCGGTGATAATGCCATTCATGAACATCGTTGAAGGTACCTTCCAATAAGAAGCGCTCGGTGGTGTAGCCGCGGTTGTTAAGGACGATGACAATCGGATTAAACCCCAACTTGGCCGCGGTGCTGAGTTCCTGCCCCGTCATTTGAAACGCGCCGTCGCCGACCAGCACTATCGGTCGCAACTCACGCTTCGCGACTTGTACCGCCACCGCGGCCGGCACCGCAAACCCCATCGAGGTGTAATAGGCCGGTCCTAGGAATTGAGTCTCGTGATAAGTCACGAGATCCGACGCGCCGAACAACGCGTCGCCGACGTCACACACGACGACCATGTTTGGATCGAGCAGTTCGTTTATTCGCTGGAAAAGACGCCGGCTGGTCATGATGGCGGCTGGATCGGGCTGATAACGTTGCGGGCTCGGCGCGGACATCGGTGGAATGGTGCGCGTCGTGGTGTTGAACGTGGCCGCCGCCAGACCCGCCATGAAGTCCGCGAACAGCACGTCATGAAAGTGATGATGATGGATGCGCAGCGCATCCAGACTCGCGAAAATCCAGCGTTCCGGATTGAGTTTCGCGGTATAGATGCCAAGCTCCATGTCGGTCATGAAGGCGCCGAGCAAAATTAGGCAGTCGCTGTTCTCGACATACTCACGCACGTTGTCGCGGCCCATCGCCCCTTCGTAGACACCGAGATAGAGCGGATGCTTTTCGCTGATCACCGATTTGCTCAGGATGGTCGAGCAGATGGGGATCTGATGCTTTTCGGCGAACGCCGTCATCACATCACGCATGCCGCAGCGATGCACTTCGAGCCCGGCGAAGATGACCGGCTGGCGTGCCGTGGCGACCAACTTGATCGCTTCCTGCAACGCTTCATCGAGTGCGCGCGGATCACTCACCGGATGATGGACGCTGCGAATATGCGGATGGGTCCCTCGCGCGTCGAGCCGGTCGCGGGGAATTTCGATATACACCGGACGCTTGTGGGTGATCGCTAAATCAAGGCAGCGATCGATCTCGCGAAACGCCGTCAGCGGATCGTCGAGGACCACGGCAGCCACGGTTACTTTCTCGAACACATCGCGTTGCGTGGAGAACGCGCCCACGCGATGGTGGAGCAGAGGATTGCCAAGGCGTTCCGCCATGCCGGGCGCCCCGCTGATGACAATGAGCGGACTCTTCTCGGCATACGCTCCGGCGACGGCGTTGACCAGACTCAAGCCACCAACGTTATACGTGACACACACCGCACCCACGCCGTTCATCCGCGCATAGGCGTCCGCCGCATAGCCGGCATTGAGCTCGTTACAAGTGCCAATGACGCGAATGGGACTGGCGTCCAGAAGTCCATAAAAGCCGAGGATGAAATCTCCGGGAATGCCAAAGATATCGTTCACGCCGAGCGCGAGGAGCCGCTCAATGAGATAAGTGCCAATGCTATGCCGAGGGCTGTCAAGGGCAGCTACCGTGTCGAGCGGAGCCGTGGGTTGGTGCTTCGATGCCGTCATTTTTGTTCCTCAATCTTGGGTGTCCCGGCCCCGGGATCACCGGGGCGGGCGTCGGATTGCGTAGGTCATCCCGCGAGGGTTTCTCGGCGGGTTACGCGCCTGGCACTGGTGGTGCCGTGCGCGCCGACTTCGAAGCATCGGCTGTGGTATCGCCGTACCCTGAATTCGTGGCGAGGATTATGAGCGTGTAGAGAAAAGCATTTGTTCTTATTTTGTTGCATGATTCGGGGCAGATTAGAACGTACGTTCTAAATTCGCGTGGTAATCCAACCCTGAAAGGGATCCTTATGGCAGATCTCGATTCTTACGACTTGAAGATCCTGTCCGAGCTGCAGCGGGATGGGACCTTGTCCGCGGAAACCTTGGCGGAGCGGGTGGGACTGTCGAAAACACCCTGTTGGCGGCGCTTGTTACGTCTGCGCGAGACCGGCGTTATCACGCAAACCGTGGCCTTGGTCGATGGCCAAGCGGTCGGTATCGAAACCACGGTGTTCGTCCACGTGAAGGTGGAGAAGCATGATTCGGAATTGTTTCGCTCGATTGATCGAGCGCTCCGCGAACTGCCCGAAGTCATGGAAGCGTACCTAATGATGGGGGA
>JAYUEZ010000384.1:0-1540 GCA_043738965.1 Gammaproteobacteria bacterium | reverse complement strand
ACCCCTGCGCCGCCATGGCCGTTAGCGGGTCGCTTGACTGAAACGCGGCAACCATGGCGCGCTCTGGACCCAACTCGCGGCGACAAGCGACACAGTTTCGAATATGCACCTCGACAGCGGCGAGCTCGGCACCCCGCAGCGAACCATTGACGAAAAACGGCATCAATAATTCCGCTTCATCATGACTGAGCGGGTAATCCTGTAGCGGAGCGTGTGGTTCGTTAGTCATGTATCGCCAGGGTGGTGCCGGCCAACGTCGACCACACGGCGCGTAACTTGCGCCGCGCATGAAAGACGCGCGTTTTAACCGTGTTTTCAGGGATCTTCATCAAGTCTGCGATCTCGTTGTAGTGCAACCCATGGTAGTAAACAAATTCGAGTACGGCGCGCTGCTCCGGACTCAAGTAATCGAGGGCACGGAGAAATAAATCCTCGGTTTCGAGTTCATTGAGACCGGTGCCGTCGTCACTCCAACCAAATTCCATGATTTGATCACGTTCATCATCGATGACTTCGGTGTTGCCACCGCCTTGGCGAATCGCTTGCAGCGCCTTGTTGTGAGCAATCCCCAAAATCCACGTTGACGCGCGCGCCAGCGGCTTAGTGTTTGCGGCCTTTTGCCATATCACCAGCATCACTTCGTTGATCACATCCTCAACTAAATCCAGACGACGTGTCATGCGATATACGAACCGAAAAAGGAGCGGATAGTATTGCTTGTACAACGCCTCGAACGCCGGCCGGTCGCCGCGCCCGGTCTGCGCAATAAGCGTCCAATCCGGTGGCGCTGGCGCGACCGACTGCGCTAATGGCGCCGCGCTAATCATCGCGCTTGATTCCTATACATGATGAATCTCCAGAATCGAGAAAATGGTTCACTTGAATTTGCTAGGCGGCAGCGCGCATTTTTTTAGCAAGACGCACGCTCAAAACCCCACCGACAAGCTGACAACCACCCGCGCACCGATCGCGGTCGTTTCCAACGCTTGATGCAGCAAGGTAGGCCGTTCCGCGCCAATCGACTTGGCGTCGTGATAGCGCAGATCCACCGCGCAATGCGGATTGACATAGTGCGTGACGCCGAGGTTCCAATAGGCAACGTCATAGCCGGTAACCGCGCGCCCGTGCTCGTAACCAAAGGTGCTGGCGATCGTGGTGACATCTGTCATCGGATACGACCCATCGACCTCGGCGTACGGCGTGCTCGCCGGCGCCCCATAGGGTTCAATCGCGGCGCCGAGTCGTAATCTCGCCAGATCGCGGAAACTCAACGTCATGGTCGGCTCAAAATGCGCGCTCCCCTGTCCGAACACCGCGCGGTTAAACCAATAACCGGCAAGCACCCAATCCAGACGCCAATCCCGACTTAGCGCGCGTGTGAGGCCTAGGTAGGGATTCGCTTCGAACCCAGCGCCTCCGAAGTCAACCAGCGACGCGGCTAATCCCGCATGTAGCCCTGCCGGCAGTGTCAGGGCCACCTGCCCCTGCAAGGTTGGCGCGTCAGCGCTCTTGCTGTACGCCCGGTAGACGTAATCACTAA
>JAYUEZ010000383.1:0-11092 GCA_043738965.1 Gammaproteobacteria bacterium | reverse complement strand
GTACGCACACGCAGGATGTAGCGTTGGCGCTCGGTAACGGAAATCGCGCGCCGCGCATCCAGCAAATTGAAGGTATGCGAAGCCTTCACCATCATTTCGTAGGCGGGTAATGGGAGCTTCAATTCGATCAGTCGCGTGGCTTCGCTCTCGCAGCGGTTAAACCATTCAAACAAGATCGTCGTATCCGCGTGCTCGAAGTTGTAGGTCGACATTTCGACTTCGTTTTGGTGGTAGATATCGCCATACGTCACCGTAAGGTCCGGGTGTTCAGCCCACACCAGGTCATACACCGAATCGACGCCTTGTAAATACATCGCGATGCGTTCCAAGCCGTACGTGATCTCACCCGCCACCGGTCGACAATCGAGCCCGCCCACTTGCTGAAAGTAGGTGAATTGCGTGATCTCCATGCCGTTTAACCAGACTTCCCAGCCCAAGCCCCACGCGCCCAGGGTGGGCGATTCCCAGTTGTCTTCCACAAAACGAATGTCGTGCACCGTGGGATCAACACCGAGCTCCTGTAGCGATTGCAGGTACAGGTCCTGCAAATCGTCCGGCGAGGGCTTCAGGATCACTTGAAATTGGTAGTAGTGCTGCAGCCGATTAGGATTTTCGCCGTAGCGCCCATCCGTGGGACGCCGCGAAGGTTGCACGTAGGCCGCGCGCCAGGGCTCTGGCCCGATGGCGCGAAGAAAGGTGGCCGGATGAAACGTGCCCGCGCCCATTTCCATGTCGTAAGGTTGCGCGATAACACAGCCGCGCGCGGCCCAGAAGGTCTGGAGCCGGAAGATAAGATCTTGGAAGGTGCGCGGCGATTTAGGGCTTAAGGCCATGCGGATGTTGCTTCGTGGATGAACGCCGGCGCCGCAGTATAACGGCTACCCCATCTACTGCCTATCGAAGGCCTTTGTCCCGCTCAAGGCACCTCGTGGCCAGCCGCTATCCGAATAATGAAAATAAATGAATCATCCATGCTGTCGATGGATTTACTGGTGGCCGAGGTCGCTGGATGGCGAGCGCTGCTCACCACCGCCCAACACCGCGCGCATATTTTTCTGCCCGCCGGAGTTGAACAATATCTGGTGCGCTTACTCTATGGTGCGCTGGGGCAACCCGGTGCCGACAGCGTTACTGATACCGTCTCGTTCTTCGAACGACTTGCCACCCGCTCGGCGGCGTCAGCCTCGGCCGCCAATGTCGGCGATCAATGCCTACTGTTTGCCGGGCTCTTTCCCGAGCATGCCATCCGCAAAGGGATCCCGCTGACTTACTTAGTGCAAGTCGGCGCGAATGCCTATCGCGAACAGGGCGCCCAAGCTGCGGACTCGACTATACGCACGAATCTGGTCGCGCTGGCCGATCATTTCGTCGCGCTCTTGGATGTACTGCACACGCTGCGCGAGCTGCAGCAAGAAAATTCCTGCATCGATCCGCTCAATGCCCACGACCTGTGCACCACCGTTGGTAGCGCACACGCGCGCCACGTGTTGCAACGGGTGACGTCGGGCTTTCCGGCTGCGGCGAATTTGGTAAGGCATTAGATCCCGTCTCGAGGTGCGCCGACAAAGCCTCGCGCTTGTTAACGAGGCGACCAATATTCCGCTTGCTTTGCAAGCAACGGATTAAATTCGCGCAGGAATTGAATTTTTGCGATAGACCACGGTACTGTCGTCTACTCAAAAATCGAGCGCTTGGGACATGTCATCGATCACGCACATCATCCGGTACTTTACCGGGCTGTCCGCCGGCAAAATCGTGCTTTGGTGTTATCTCCTCTGGTATCTGAGTACCGTAGCCCATCACTTCGATTCATCGCCGAGTCTGTGGATGAACTCCATCGGAATCAGCGTCTTCATCGGCGTAGCTTTAGTGCTTAGCGTTGGCAATGGTAGTCACGCCACGACGGATCGGTGGCAGCTATTTCGGCTGTTTGCCATGCCGTTTTGTGTCTCGAGTTTTTCGTCACTTATCAAGGGCAAGGGCTTCATGTTCGTCGTGCCACCATCCGCGAACGAATTTGCCACGTCCGCAGGCTTATGTGCCTGCTTTGTGGTGATTGTGCTCGGACTCAAGAAAATGCGACTTGAAGCAAACGCCGTCTCAATCAAGGTGCGCCGCTAAAGCGGCACCCATGGAAATCGGTAGATTCAAGCCGCGGAAGCAACCTTCACTGGTGGCGTGCTTTCACTCAACTCGCGAGTGACGATATCGTCTGACAAGTTGAAGGCGCCGCGAAAAGCTTCGTCCATTTGCGTGTACTCGGGTCGGCCAGTATTCGCCGGCGGTTGTGGAACTGGCGTGCCCACCGGATAAAACGGCGCTGGATTTTTATAACGCGCTAGTTCTTCCGCCGAAATCCCATTCAGTTTTACGACTTCCGGATCGATCCACGCTTCGGCGTTGATCGCGGCGCGTGAGGTCGAGACTTCGAGCACCAAATTTTCCGGTCCACCGAAGTAGATGGACTTGCAGAAGCCGTGATCCAATGGGCCAAGCACACGTACACCTTTGGCGCGGATGCGATCGCGCATCGCCAGTAGCTCTTCGTCGGTATTCACGTTGAAGGCGATGTGTTGCATCGAACCTGGCGCGCAGGGCTTTACGGGATTGCCGGCGTGCGAGACACCGAACTTCACCGGAATATCTTTGACCGCGGGCGCGAACACAAAGGCGACCGAGCTGCTCGGATTCAATTCCATGAATGCATGAAAGTAACCGTCCACATTGTGCATCCAGTACAACGCCGTTAGCTTCATGCCGAGTACATCAGAAAAAAATTCAATTTGGCTTTTGACATCGGCGGTCATAAAAGCGACGTGGTGAACACCATTTAGTTTGGCCATGGAGATCTCCCTAAAGTTGCGTTGGAGTGGGTTTGCTGATCGGTCGCGGGCATTGCCTTGGGACCAGTCGTTGCCGGAAAGCATAGTACCGATTTACGCCGAGCTCCATCACGAATCGGCGTCGCTTAACTCTTGGTATGCCGCATCAGGCGGCGACGCTTCTGAACTTGACGACGATTGAGGGGGTTGCGACGACCTTCGAAGGGATTTTCGCCGTATTTGAAATCGATGCGGACCGGCGTACCGACGAGTTTTAGAGCGTTGCGGAAAAAATTCGCCAAATAGCGGCGATACGACTCCGGCACTTCATCGGTTTGGGTGCCGTGAATGATGACGGTTGGCGGGTTTTTGCCGCCAAAGTGCGCGTAGCGGAGCTTTATCCGGCGTCCGCGCACCAGCGGTGGATTGTGGCGCTCGAGCGCGGTTTCGAGGAGGTCGGTCAGGACTCGCGTAGGAACGTCAACATGAGCGGAAGTATAGGCCGCATCGATAAGGTCGAAGAGCTCGCCGACCCCGGTGCCATGCAAGGCCGAAATAAAACATACTTCGGCGAAGTCGCAGAAATCAAGACGCCGATCCAAATCGCGCCGCATCGCATCCCGTGTTTCGGCGCTCAAGCCATCCCATTTATTCACCGCGATAATGAGCGACCGACCGCATTCGATAACGGCGCCGAGCACGGTGAGATCTTGTTCGCTGATGCCATCACGCGCATCGAGCACGGCGACCACGACTTGCGCGAGATCGATTGCCTGCAGGGCTTTAATCGCGCTAAATTTTTCGATGACGTCGCTGACCCGACCCTTGCGGCGCAAGCCGGCGGTGTCGATCAGGGTGTACTCGCGGCCATGGCGTTCCATCGGAATGGCCACACTGTCGTGCGTGGTGCCCGCTAAATCGCTGGTGATCATGCGGTTCTCACCCAACATGCGATTAACGAGGGTTGATTTACCCACATTCGGTCGCCCGCAGATGGCGACACGTACGCTGGTGTCGCGCTCCGGCGCGGCCTCGCTCTCGGTGACCCACGGCGCGGTGATGGCATCGATCAAATGGCCGACGCCAACGCCGTGCGCGGCGGAAATGGCGTACACCTGCCCCAGTCCTAGGCGGGCGAACTCGGCGGTTGCATCGGCGGCATCGGTCCCCTCGGCTTTGTTGGCGGCAATGAAGATCGGTTTGCCGGTTTTGCGCAGTTGGCGCGCGAGTTGTTCGTCCGCGGCTGATAAACCGGCGCGCATGTCGACGAGGAATAGGGCGGCCGCGCAGTCTTCGATCGCGGCCAAGGCTTGGCTTGCGATCTGATCCGCCAGCAAGTCAGCGTTATCCGTGATGCCACCGGTGTCGACGACGAGATAATTCGCCGAACCGAGGCGGCCAAGGCCAACTTTTACATCGCGCGTGACGCCGGGAATATCGGCGACCAAGGCATCGCGCGAACGCGTGAGGCGATTAAAGAGCGTGGATTTCCCCACATTGGGGCGGCCCACGATCGCGAGCGCGGGTTTGGCCTCGCGTCGGATGTCGAGTGTCATGGGTCACTAGAAGCCATTTCAAAACTCGGTATCGGGTGTTCAGGCCAGGCGCGCGATTGTCGAGAAGGGCAGTTTACCCGCAGTAAATGGGCACAGGAGACGGTGGCAGAACGCCGCGTGAACGCTCCAACCCGAGTTTTGACATAGCTTCTACTTAACACGGTAGACAGCGATTTTGCCGGAGGAACTGTAACCCAGTAGCGCGCCGTCGAGATCGAGGGGCGGAGTCAGGATGCGGTCTTTATCGATTCGTTCGCGCGCTACTACCTTGCCGGTGGTTGCATCCAGCCAATGCAGATAGCCCTCAAAATCGCCCACCACGACAAAATTACCGATCCGCGTGGGGCCAGTCAGTTTGCGGAACTTGAGGTCTTTCTGGCGCCACACCGCGCTGCCATCGCTGCGCTTAAGTGCCCACACCACACTGTGCTCATCGGTGATGTAGACGCGCTCGTCATCGACGGCAAGGTCATCGTAAGTCGACAAGTCGCGGTTCCATTCGAGGCTACCATCCGCCATCGAGATCGCGGCCACGCGTCCTTGAAAGCTGCCGATATACGCCGTGTCGTCCTTGATCATGGGTTCGCCATCGAGATCAACCAAGCGTTCGAGATCCGAGCGTCCGCTAGGCTGCGCGACTTGCGTTTCCCACACCTGTTTGCCGTCTTTGAGATCGAGCGCCACTAAGCGACCGTTGTCGAAGCCAGCGACCACCACGCCATTGTGAATGGCTGGCGCCGCGGTGCCGCGCAAGGTCAACACCGGAATCGAACGGTCGTAAACCCACTTTTCAATGCCGGTATCCGCCGCCAGCGCATAAATTTTTCCGTCGCCGGTACGCACGACCACCACGCCTTCGGCGGCGCGCGGCGGCGCGAGGACTTCACTCGAAACGCGCGCGACCCAGAGCTTTTTGCCGTTTTTGGCATCGCGCGCGACCACTTCGGCATCCGACGTACCGACGTACACTCGGCCTTCGCCGACCCCTGGCCCGCCGGAGATTTTGCGTGTCTTATCGCGCTCCGCCCACAGTTCTTTGCCATCGCTCTCATTGAGCGCAACGACGCGACCGTCGCGATCCGCGGTGAAGATGGCAGTGCCTTCGGTCGCCGGCAGCAACTTTAAATATAATTCGTCGGCACCTTTCGCCGGGCGTTCCGACCATAACTCCTCGACGGTGATCGAAGGCTTGAATTTATCGTCGAGCTCGGTGGGTTTAGTGAGTTCTTTGTCTTTGTCTTTGCTGAACCACCCTACCGTGGTGTCTTTGACCTTTGTAATTTGTTTGGCGCAGCCGCCGAGCGCGCCGGTCAACACAGCGAGTGATAACACGAGAATTAACGTGTGCTTCATAAATTAGGGTGCTGCGGCCGCGTGACCTTCTACGCCCCCGTGAGCTCCTCCTTGAACTCCCCCTTGAGTTCCCAAGGCATCGCGTTTCATTTCGAGCAATTCGGGACTACCCCCGGCGCCTTCCACGTCAGCAATGGCCTGGGTGTACATGACTTGCGCTTCAGGACCCTTGCCGAGTGCCGCCAAGATATCGCCGCGGATCTCGGCAAACAGTTCACGCTCACCTTGCTTGCCGACTTTTTTGATTTCGGTCCACGCCGCCGCGGCCTGGCCCTCGGTGAGTAAAATCTGAGCCAAGCGCGCACGCGCCACCGCGACGAGCTCGGAATCGCCGCCGTGCTCAATCACCCATTGCAGATGGCGCTTGGCGTCCGACAACTTGTTGTCATCGACCGCGAGCCGCGCCAACAGTAACGCAGTCAACCGCGCATAGACCGTGTTGCCATCGCCGTCGATGATGGATTGCCCCACCTTATTGACGTCGTCACTGGGTCCCGCCGCGGCCAGCGTTAGAAATTGCTGATAGTTCAGCGAGGCGCTCTCCGCACGCGCGTTTTGCGCACTCTCCCAGTAGCGATAACCGAATAACGCGCTTAAGCCCACGAGCAATCCGATCAAAATGGCTTTGCCGTTGGCATTCCACCATTTTTTTATTTCATCTATCTGTTCGCGTTCCGAGGTGTAGTCTTCCACCCGATTCTCCCCAAGTTAATGGCTGGTCCGCATGTAGCGCGGGCCAGCTAATATTCTTTCGTTAGGATTTTTTAGGTTACGAAGGCGCGGAGCGCGGTTGCCATTGCGCTCCGCGCGACCCGCGACTGTGGAATCGCCTCGCGCAATGATTTAATCGTCACGGTGCCTTCCATCATTTCGTCGGGACCCAAAATGAGTGCGACGCGCGCGCCACTGCGATCGGCGCGCTTCATTTGCGCCTTTATACTTTCCGGACCGCAATGACATAGTGTACGCAGATTGGGAAAGGCGTCGCGAAGTTCCTCGGCCATCACCAAGGCGCTGGCGCGTTGCGCGGCTTCGGCCGCGATCACATAGAAATCCGCGTCAGCCTGCAGGGCCGGCACTTGATCCGTGATCAATTCCAGCAAGCGCTCAAGACCCAGTGCAAAACCAATGGCTGGTGTCGGCCGGCCGCCCATGAGTTCCACCAAGCCGTCATATCGGCCACCGGCGCAGACTGTCCCTTGCGCGCCCAATTCGGTCGTAATCCACTCGAAAACAGTTTGCGAGTAATAGTCGAGCCCGCGCACCAAGTGCGGATTGACGGTGTATTTAATATTAGCCGCTTCGAGCACGGCGCAAATCTGCGCGAAATGCGCGGTAGACTCGGGTCCGAGGCTGTCCGTTAAACGTGGCGCGCTGGCAATCAGCGGCGCAAGCGCTGGATTCTTGGAATCCAGGATCCGCAGCGGATTGCGACCGAGTCGCGTTTGGCTTTCTTCATCGAGCGCGTCACGTCGCGGGGTGAAATAGTCAACCAAGCGTGCGCGATAAGCCTCGCGTTCCGCCGGTGTGCCGAGCGTATTAATCTCCAAACGCAGATCGTGCAAGCCGAGCAAATTCCACAGCCGCGCGATCATTAAAATTAGTTCCGCGTCGATCTCGGGGCCGGCCAGCCCAAAAACCTCGACGCCCACTTGATGAAATTGTCGATAGCGTCCTTTTTGCGGACGTTCGTGGCGAAACATCGGACCTAAGTAGAACAAGCGCTGGCCAGTTGTTTGCAGCAGACTGTTTTCCAAACAGGCTCTAACACAGCTCGCGGTACCTTCGGGACGCAAGGTGAGGCTATCGCCATTGCGATCCGTGAAGGTGTACATTTCTTTTTGCACGATATCGGTGGCATCGCCAATCGAGCGCGCGAAGACCTGCGTCGATTCTAACAACGGCATGCGGATTTCGCGGTAACCGTAACTGCCAAGCAACGTGACAATGTGGCGCTCGAGCGCCCGCCAGCGCTCGCCGAACGGCGGCACGACGTCGTTCATTCCACGAATTGCCCGTAATTGCGACACGCGAAATTTCTTAAGCGAAGTTTGTTAACGCAGTTCGCCCAGCGAGAAGCGAGCGACACCGTTGATCGATTGTGACTTGAGATCGTAGGCAGCGCCGCGAAAGACAAGACTGACGACAGCTGAATTTCCGATCAGGACATCGTAGGGTGCCTTACCGGAAACGCCGACTTTTTGTCCCGGTTTGATCAACCCAAAGTAGAGCCGCTTACCGGCAACGTCAGCGACTTCCACCCACGAATCGCTAGTCGCCGAAAGTTCTACCTCACCGCTGGTCGCGGCTGTTGGCGCCGGTGCTTCGGCTTCCGGCGTTTTGGCCGCGGCCTCGGCTGGCGCAGTGTTCACGGATTCATGTGGTGTATCTTCGGCCATTGGGCCTTCGTCCGGCGCCGCCGAGCCATCGGTTTGATGGCGCCACGAGTTGACGGTGTCCGCCGCCGGTTCCGAATGCTCGACGATGGTGTAGTTGTAGGCTAACGGCGTTCCCGGCTCCGGCGCTGGCGCAGTCGGCTCTTCGGTGGTGAGCTCCTTCAAACCCTCGGTGGATTGCGCATGCTGTTGATAGTAGTGATGCCACCACAGCGCGACGAGGACGAGAATAGTCACCACCAGCGCAACGCTAATGCCGCGGATCAGCGCACTCGAGCTCGTGATCTGAAGGGGACTGCGCGTCGAGAAATCTGCCAGTGCCGGGTCGTCCTGATGCGCTTGATTCTCGAATTGATTCAAGATGGGAATGGGATCGATGCGCAATTCTTTCGCGAAACTGCGGATATAGCCCCTAATGAAAGCGGCTGCCGCCAGGCGCTCATAGGCTTCGTCCTCCAAGGCCTCGATCACTTTGACATCGAGCCGGGTACGTGCGGCCAGTGCCGCTCGCGACATGCCAGCTGCTTCGCGCGCCTGTTTCAGCATGCCGCCCGGACCTTGGGCGACGCGCGCGGCGGCTAATCCCGCATCTGGCGCCGGACCCGCCATCAATCGAACTTCCCTTGTTGGAGAAAGCCGGTCTCCGGCGCATCCGGGAATTTGTTTTTCAATACGAGCGAATAGCTCGACTCGGCATCCTTGTCATGCAGTGCATGTTCAATGCGGATCCCCAACCACAAACTGCGCGCGGTCTGCGGAGCGACCTGCACGAAGCGTTGATGATAGCCGCGGGCTTGGAGATAGTTGGCCTTGTCATAGCTGAGCTGGGCCATTGAATACAGCGCGGGCGCCAGTTCGGCATCGATTTGCAACGCATTGCGAAAATGTTGTTCCGCGACTTCGAGGTTCTTGGCTTGCAGCGCGCACAACCCGGCATTGGTCAGGGCGTTCTCCGGCGAGCGATAGAGCGGATTCTTGATCGCTTCAAGAAACTTCGCCTGACCCTCGTCGTAGCGCTTTTGCTGACATAAAAATTGACCGTAATTATTCAATGCTGAAGGGTTGATGGGATCAATGCGTAACGCGTCCTTATAACTCTGTTCGGCTTTTTGGACGTTGCCGAGGCGTGAATACAGCAAGGCATAGGTGTTATGCGCGTCGACGTATTTCGGATCCGCGTCGAGCGCCTTCGCGAGTTTCTTTAACGCCAACTCGTTTTCATTATCGCGCATATAAGCGACGGCGAGTTGGGTATTGAGCGCGGCTATTTTGGCGCGTTCCTCGGCGGGATTTTCTTTTTTCTCTGGCGAGGTTTCGCAGGCGCCAAGCGCGAGTGTCAGCATTAACAGATAAACTCGCCCTAGATTCATTTCAAGCTCCCGCGGTGCTGCTCGCCAATTCACGATGGCGTGCCGCCTTGGCGTTTACGCGACCCACCAATTGACCACAGGCGGCGTCGATATCATCGCCGCGTGTTTTTCGCGTGGTGGTCACAATACCCGCTTTCACGATTTCTTCGCGAAACTTCAGAATCGTTGCATGCGGCGATGGGCGGTAATCCGCGCCGGTGATGCGATTAAACGGAATCAGGTTAACTTTAGCGGGGATCCCGCGCAGGATGCGCACCAAATCGCGCGCGAGCGCCACGCTATCGTTGATGCCGTCCAACATTACATATTCGAAGGTGATCTGATCATGGGGGCTGTCGCCCACATAGCGTCGGCACGCGGCGAGCAGCTCGCTCAAGGGATACGTGCGATTGAGTGGGACCAGTTCGTCGCGTAAGTCGTCGAGTGGTGCGTGCAACGACACGGCAAGACTCACCGGACATTGTTCGCGCAAGCGATCGATGCCCGGGACCAAACCGGCGGTGCTCAATGTCACGCGCTTCCGACCTAGATTGTAAGCGTTATCGTCCAACATCAAGCGCATGGCCGGCACGACATTGTCGAAGTTAAGTAGCGGTTCGCCCATACCCATCAACACGATATTGGTGAGGTGACGATGAGTCTTCGGGGTTTGTCCGAGATGCCGCGCGGCAATCCAGACTTGGCCGATGATTTCGGCCGTCGATAGGTTACGGCTGAAACCTTGTTTGGCGGTCGCGCAAAAACTGCAGTTCAACGCGCAGCCAACTTGCGACGACACGCACAACGTACCGCGCTCGGCTTCGGGAATAAACACCGTTTCAATACAGTTTCCGTTGTCGACCTTGATGAGCCACTTCAAAGTACCGTCGTCCGATTCCTGCAGCGACACCACTTCGGGGAGTCGAAATTCGGTGTCGCGCGCCAATTGTTCGCGTAAGCCGCGACTTAGATTGGTCATGCTATCGAGCGCGGTGATCCCCTGCTGGTGCACCCATTTGACGATTTGCGTGGCTCGGTACGGGCGTTCGCCGGTGTCTTCGAAGTAGCGCGCGAGCGCGCCCGGGTCGAGATCCAGCAGATTGACGCGCGAAGTTACTGACATTGCGTTACGGTCGAGCGATGGTTAACGAGCGCAGAGTTCGCTGGTCGCAAAGAAAAACGCGATTTCAGCGTGCGCCGTGTCCGGTGCATCCGAACCGTGGACCGCGTTCTCGGAAATATTTTTGCCGAATTCAGCACGGATGGTGCCGGCGGTGGCTTTCGCTGGGTCGGTGGCGCCCATCACTTCGCGATTCTTCGCGATGGCATTCTCGCCTTCGAGGACTTGCACGAAGATCGGTCCCGAGGTCATGAAGTCAACCAGCTCCTGAAAAAACGGCCGCGCGCGGTGGACGTCGTAGAAATTACCCGCCTGCTCGAGCGTGAGTTTGAGCATTTTGGCGGCGATGACGCGAAGACCAGCGGCTTCAAATTTGGCGACGATGGCGCCGATGTGATTGTCGCTGACCGAGCTGGGCTTGAGGATCGACAGGGTACGCTCAATAGCCATGCGGAAAGATTCTCCTAGTAAATCATAAGATGTTGAAAACGAGGGC